>CAZNIX010000272.1:0-6960 GCA_964573125.1 uncultured Thermoanaerobaculia bacterium | reverse complement strand
ATACGCGAGGAGATCGTCACGCAGATGGCGGTGCCCGCCGGGAGCCGCGGGCCCTCCGGCTCCCGCCGCGCCGATCGCGCGTCGCGGGCTCCGGCGCCCGGCGGCGTCGCCCTGGGTGCGCGCGGCCCTGCTCGCCCTCGGCGGGATCCTGCTCGCGGTCGGCGTCGCCGGGCTGGTGCTGCCCGGGATCCAGGGCCTGCTGACCATCGCCACCGGGCTGGTGGTGGTGTCGCTGGCGAGCGACGCCGCCCACCGCTCGATGCGGCGCGGGCTGCGCCGCTGGCCGAAGATGCTCGAGATCTACGAGGCGACCCGCCGCCGCCTCCGCCGACGGTTTCGCCGACGGCCTAGCGCGTGAAGCCGAGCCGGGTGACGAGCGTCTCGAGATCGGCGCCCGAGGCCGGGAGCGTGGCGAGCACGCGGCCGGCGTGGCCGGCCAGCCACGGATCGGCGCCGGCGCCCGGCGTCAGCCCGCCGTCCAGCTCGTAGAGGCGCCGCCACTCGACGGCGCGCTGGTAGCCGAACCGCTCGAGCGTCTCCAGCGGCGCGCCCCGCCGGAGGACGTCGGCGACGATCCCGGCCAGCTCGTGCCCCTCGCGCAGGCCGACGTTCATGCTCTGGGCGCCCACCGGGTGATGGAGGTGGACGGCGTCGCCGGCCAGCCAGACGCGGCCGCGCCCGAACGCCGACGCCAGCCGGCGCTCGAAGCGCACCGCGACCCGCCAGCGGATCTCCTCGATCGAGCCCGCGAACCACGGCGCGCGCGCCGCCAGCAGCTCGCCCAGCCGGCCGGGCTCGAGCACCGGGAAGCGGTCGGCGCCGACGGTCACCGCCAGCCGGCTCTTGTCCCGCTCCTCGGCCGGGATCTCGGTGTCGCGCAGCTCGAAGCTCCACCGGCACCAGCCGTCGGGCAGCGGCCACGCCACGTCGGTGTCGTGCTCGTTGAACACCACCGCGACCTCGTGGTCGAGATCGGCATCGGTCTTGAACTCGAACACCGCGAAGTGCTGCGGCGGCCCGATCTCCGGAAAGTCGATCCCGAGCGCGCGCCGGACCAGCGAGCGGTGGCCGTCGGCGCCGACGACGAACGGCACCTCGAGGTGCTTGCTGCCGGCGACCACCCACTCGGTGTGGGCGACGCTGTAGCCGACCGATTCCTTGACCAGTCGATCGACGCGCACGCGCACGGTGTCGCCGTCTTGCTCGAACTCGGCGCCGCGGTGGTTCCACTGCACCTCGACCCCCTGCTCGCGCAGCGCCTCCTCGAGCAGCCGCTCGAGCCGCGCCTGCGGCAGCACGGCGACGAACGAGAAGTCCTCGCTCAGACCGTGGAGCGGCAGCGCGACCTGCCGCCCGGAACGGTCGAAGAACCCGATCCGGCGCACGTGGACGGCGTGGTCGACGATCCGCCCGGCGAGCCCCAGGCCGTCGAGCAGCGCCAGCGAGGCCGGGTGGAGCGCCAGCGAGTAGCTCTGGGCGGCCGGCCGCCAGGCGGCGTCGACCACGCGCACCGCGACCCCGCCCCGCGCCAGCGCCAGGGCGGTGGTCAGCCCCACCGGCCCGGCGCCGACCACCAGCACCTCGGGCTTGCCTCGACCGAACATGCCGCTCCTCCTCCCGACTCGACCGAGCCGCAGTCTAAGCAACCGCGGCCGAGACCGCACCGTCTCCCGGGGTAGGCGGTTCAGCAAGCCCTACGGGTGGGGGGCAGGCCGGCTCGATGGTGGCAGCAGGAGTACGCGCGCCTTAAGGGCGCGTGTGCGGCGGCCGCAAGGCCGCCGACTCGGGGAGGGCCCCCCGCGCCCCCCCGAACAAGACCGTCACTCCCGCGGGGAGGGGGGCTGGAACAGCTCCCCTCTTACAAAGCCGACGGCCTGGGAGTCCACTCCCAGGCCGTCCCGGCGCGCGAGTCCTGGACGTCGATCCCGCCGCCGGTCAGTTGCGCGCGGATCGCGTCGGCGCGGGCGAAATCACGCGCCGCGCGCGCCGCCTCGCGCTCGGCGAGCAGGGCCTCGACCTCCTCGGCGGTGAACGCCGCCGCCGCCGGGCGCAGGTTGAGCGCCGCGGGCGCGGTGGTCAGCAAGTCGAGCCCGAGCGCGAGGTCGTAGACCGCGGCCACGCGCAGCGCCGCCGCCGGCGCCAGCGCCTCGTCGGCGAGCAGCTCGCCGAGATGGGCGAGCGCGGTCGGCGTCGCGAGGTCGCGCGCGAGCGCCTCGTCGAGGCGGTCGAGCCAGGGCGCGGCCGCCTCGGCGATCGGCTCGACCAGCGCCCGCGCCAGGTAGCCGAACGAGCCGCCGCGCGAGAAGCGGTGCTCCGCGGCGAGGCCGAGCCAGCCGAGGTCGCCGGCGCGCTCCTTGAGCGCGGCGATCCGGCGCAGGGTGCGCGAGAGCCCGCTCTGCGCCGCGACCAGCGCCGCGAACGAGAACTCGAGCGGCCGCCGGTAAGTCGCCATGAGCACGAAGTGCCGGAACGCGAGCGGGTGGAGCCCCCACTCCTCGAGGGTCGCCAGGCGGAGGAAGCGCCCGGTCGACTTCGACATCTTCTCGCCGTCCTCGCCGAAGGTCAGGAACTCGTTGTGCAGCCAGTAGTTGACCGCGTGGCGCCCGGGCCCGAGGAAGGCCTCGTTCTGCGCCATCTCGTTGGGGTGGTGGACCTGCCGGTGGTCGACGCCGCCGGTGTGGATGTCGAACCGCGAGCCGAGGTACTTGAGGCTCATCACCGAGCATTCGAGGTGCCAGCCGGGCGCGCCCACCCCCCACGGGCTGTGCCACTCCATCAGCCGCCGCCCCTCGCGCGGCGAGCGCCGCCAGATCGCGAAGTCGGTCGGGTGGCGCTTGCCCTCCTTGACGCCGACCCGCGCGCCCTCCTGGAGGCCGGCGACGTCGAGCAGGCCGAGCCGGCCGTAGTCGGCGAGCTTCCCGGTGTCGAAGTAGAGCCCGTCGTCCAGCTCGTAGGCGTAGCCGTGGGCCTCGATGGCGCGCGTGAACTCGATCATCTCCTGGATGTGGTCGGTCGCCCGGCACCAGACCGAGGGCGGCAGGATGTTGAGCCGCTCGAGGTCGCGCCGGAACTCCTCGGTATAGAAGGCGGCGATCTCCCACACCGTCTTGCCGCGGCGCTCGGCGGCCAGCTCCATCTTGTCCTCGCCCTCGTCGGCGTCGGAGGTCAGGTGGCCGACGTCGGTGATGTTCATCACCTGGACGACGTCGTGGCCCTTGAGCTGGAGCGCGCGGCGCAGGGTGTCGGTGAACAGATAGGCGCGGAGGTTGCCGACGTGGGCGTAGTTGTAGACCGTCAGGCCGCAGGAGTACATGCGCACCCGGCCGGGCTCGAGCGGCGCGAACTCCTGGAGCTCACGCCCCAGGCTGTTGAAGAGCTGAAGGGCGCGGTCGAGCACGGCGCGTCGACTAGCGTCGATCCACCGGCACCACGTCGCGCTCGGCCTCGCCGGTGTAGATCTGGCGCGGCCGGTTGATCTTGTACGGGGCGGTGCGCATCTCGCGCCAGTGGGCGATCCACCCGGGCAGCCGGCCGAGCGCGAACATCACCGTGAACATGTTGGTCGGGATGCCCATCGCGCGGTAGAGGATGCCGCTGTAGAAGTCGACGTTCGGGTAGAGCTTCTTCTCGATGAAGAACGGGTCGCTGAGCGCGACCGCCTCGAGGCTCTTCGCGATCTCGAGCAGCGGGTCGTCGACCCCGAGCTGGGCGAGCACCTTGTCGGCGGTCGCCTTGAGGATCTTCGCCCGGGGATCGAAGTTCTTGTACACGCGGTGGCCGAAGCCCATGAGCCGGAAGTCGGAGTCGCGGTCCTTGGCGAGGTCGACGTACTTCTTGTAGTTGCTGCCGTCGCGCCGGATCCGCTCGAGCATCTCGATCACCTTCTGGTTGGCGCCGCCGTGGCGGGGCCCCCAGAGCGCGCACACGCCGGCGGCGATCGAGGCGAACAGGTTGGCCTCGGAGCTGCCGACCATGCGCACGGTCGAGGTCGAGCAGTTCTGCTCGTGGTCGGCGTGCAGGATGAGCAGGAGGTTCAGCGCCTCCCTCAGCACGTCGCGCACGTCGTAGGGCTCGGCCGGCACCGCGAACATCATCTGCAGGAAGTTGCCGCAGTAGTCGAGGTCGTTGCGCGGGTACATGAACGGCTGGCCGATGGTCTTCTTGTACGAGAAGGCGGCGATGGTCGGCGCCTTCGCGAGCAGCCGCACGATGTTGAGGTCGAGGTCGTTGTTGGTCGACTCCGGGTAGTAGGCCGAGAGCGAGACCGCCATCGAGGAGAGGATCGCCATCGGGTGCGCGGTCGACGGGTACCCCTCGAAGAACTTCTTCATGTCTTCGTGGAGCAGGCTGTGGCGAGTCAGGCTGCCGCGGAAGTCGGCGAGCTGCCCGCGGGTCGGGAGCGCGCCGTAGATCAGCAGGTAGGCGACCTCGACGAACTCGCCGGCGGCGGCGAGCTGCTCGATCGGGTAGCCGCGGTAGCGCAGGATCCCTCGCTCGCCGTCGATGAACGTGATCGCGCTCTCGCACGACCCGGTGTTGCCGTAGCCCGGATCGAGGGTGATCGCGCCGGTGGTCGAGCGCAGGGCGGCGACGTCGACCCCGTGCTCCCCCTCGGTGCCGACGACCACCGGGAGCTCGTGCTCCCGGCCGCCGAAGATCAGCTTTGCGGTGCCCGCGGACTCAGTGCCCATGAAATCTCCCTAGACCCGAGACTGCTGAAGTACCCGGATACTGCAGGGGGCAGAGGCAGACCGTACCCCTCCAGGCGAGAGCGCGATTGTACCGGCCCGACGCGACGCGGCGCAAGGACGAAAGAGCGACGGGAGGGCGCCACCGGAGCGTGCGGGGCGGCGGGCGCCGCGCCTCACACGCCGCGCGTCTCGGCGCCCCAGAGGAGCTTGTGGAGCTGCAGCGCCACCCGCACCGGCAGGCGGTCGCGCAGCACCCAGGCGGCGAGCGCGGCGGGCTCCAGCTCGCCGTGTACCGGCGAGAAGTGGACCGGGCAGCGCGCGGCGAGGTCGTGGCGCTCGACCACCGCGCGCGCCCAGCGGTAGTCGGCCTCGCCGGCGAGCACGAACTTGACCTCGTCGCGCGCCGTCAGCAGCTCGAGGTTCCGCCACCGGTTGTGCCCGGCCTCGCCGCTGCCCGGACACTTGACGTCCACGATCCGCCGCGCGCGCGGATCGACGCCGCCGACGTCGAGCCCGCCGCCGGTCTCGAGCAGCACCTCGTACCCGGCGTCGCACAGCGCCGCGAGCAGCGGCCGGGTGCCCGGCTGGAGCAGCGGCTCGCCGCCGGTGACCTCGACCAGCGGGCAGCGGTGGACGGCGACCTCGGCGAGCACCTCGTCGAGGCTCTTCCAGCTCCCCTCGTAGAACGCGTACTCGGTGTCGCACCAGCGGCAGCGCATCTGGCAGCCGGTCAGGCGCACGAGCACGCACGGCCGGCCGGCGAACGTCGACTCGCCCTGGAGCGAGTAGAAGATCTCGTGGACCAAGAGCCGCCGCTCGGGCGGCAGCGCGAGCAGCGGCTCGGCGGGGCGGGGCTCGGCGGCGGGCGGCGGGGCGGTCATGGCTCCGGTCATGGCTCGTAGACCGCGCACGAGGTCTCGTTCTCCCACACCTCGACCCGGGTCACCCGCACGCGGCCGTCGTCGAGCCGGCGCGCGACCTCCTGATAGGCGTACTCGGCCAGAAGCTCGGCGGTGGTGTTGCGGGCGTCGAACGGCGGCAGCTCGTTGATCACCCGATGGTCGAAGCGCCCGAGCGCCGCGGCCACCGCCGCCTTGAGGTCGGCGAAATCGACGACCATCCCGAGCGCGTCCAGCTCCGCCGCCGCGGCGTGCACGCGCACCCGGTAGTTGTGGCCGTGCAGGTTCTCGCACCCCCCGGTGTGGCCGCGGATCGCGTGCGCGGCGGCGAACGTGAAGTCCTTGAAGACGGTGAACACGGCTGTGCCCGGGAATGGCGCCCTATTGGATAGGGGCTACGAGAGCGCGACGCTCGAGGCGGCTCGATGCTGCCGTCGCGACCGCCGTCAGCCCTTGGGCGTCGGCGGGGGCTTTGGCAGGCTGAGCTGCGGCGGGCCCGATGGCTTGGCAGGGCGCGCAAGCCCACCATTCTTGAGTTCTGATCTAACCGGTGAGGCTGCCTTGGTCTGCTGATTTTTGGTGCCCATCATTGGTCCTCCGCTTGGGGTAACGTGCCCTCGGTAGGTCCTATTCTCTCATCGAGACTCGGTTCGTGAACCACGCCGATAGAGGCCACAAACTCTCCCGGGATGAACAGGTACTGGTATCCGGTCACTTCGTATCGACCTTTGGCCGACTCGTATTTGGCGGGCTCCTGCAGGACGAGATCTCGTTCCGCGGGACCGACCGAGGTGTCAGCCGCTTCGAGGGCTCCGGTGTAGCTCTCGCCATTCCTGAGCCCGACAATGACCCAGTGGTGGGGAACGCAGCGGAAGACGAAGTGATCCCAGGAGCCCGAAAAGACGCTGACTCGGCTGAAACGAGCGAGAGCCCGAACGATACCTGCCCCGCCTAGACCCGCGAGCCCCGAGAAGATGAAGTGGCCGATCAGCGGACCGAGCAGACCAGGCACGGCCTCGGGATTACCGACGGCCTCCTGTAGCAGCTTAGGGCTCAGGTAATGAGGAGAGGACAACCCCGTGCCGGCCGCAACCAAGGAATAGAGCGCGAGTCCGAAGAGGCTGAAGCCAAGGAGCCTGAGCGCACGATGCCACTGATCCTCCCGCCAGTCGTAGCCGACGAGCATCCTGTAGATCTTGTCGCCCGGTACACCGGGCAACACCGCGAACGCGAGAATCAGGATCCCGGCAAGCGTGGTTGGCAAACTAGCCGCCCCTCTCGGATTCGTTCTGCAACAGCACTCCGACGATACCAGGAGCACCGTCTATCGTCGCGCGAGCAGGTACTCGACGGTCTCGGGCAGCCCCTCG
>CAZNIX010000271.1:0-6992 GCA_964573125.1 uncultured Thermoanaerobaculia bacterium | reverse complement strand
CGGCCGCGCGCGCGCGGCCGCGAGCTCCCGAGCGCCGCTATACTGGCCGCGGTGCCGACGCCGCGCGCGCTCTCCGTTCTCCTCCTCGCCGGCCTGCTCACGACCCGCGGCGCCGGCGCGGCCGAGCCCCGGATCCCCACCCCCGAGGAGACCCGGCGGGAGTTCCTGGCGCTGTGCGAAGGACTGCGCGCCGGCGCCAACCCCTACTTCGGCACCGCCCGGCTGGTGCAGCTCGAGCAGCTCCTGGACCGGCCCTCCGACGACCCGGAGACCCTCCCGTGGCTGCTGTCGCAGCTCGGCCGGCAGCACCTCCGGCTCGGGCGGCCCGCGCTCGCGACCGAGCTGCTCAACGAGGCGCTGCGGCTGGCCGCGCAGCGCGAACTCGAGACGCGGACCCAGCTCCAGCTCCTCGCCGAGCTGGGGGTGGCCTTCCTGCGCCTCGGCGAGGTGACGAACTGTGTCGAGCGGCACGGGCCGGCGATGTGCATCTTCCCGATCGGCGAGGAAGGGCGCCACCGCGACCCCGAGGCCGCGCGGCTGGCGCTGCGGGCGTTCAAGGGCGTCCTCGCCGGAGCTCCCGACAACGACCTGGTGAAGTGGCTGGCGAACGTCGCGGCGATGACCGCCGGCGAGTACCCGCAGGCGCTGGCCGAGGGCGACCGGGTGGCCGCGCACCGGCTGCGGCCGGCGGCCGACGTCGGGCGCTTCCCCGATGTCGCCCACGAGGTCGGGCTGGTGATCGAGGACCTCGCCGGGGGCGCCGTCGTCGACGATTTCGACGGCGACGGCCGGCTCGACGTCGTCACCTCGTCGCAGGAGCCCTGCTCGCCGCTGCGCTTCTTCCGCAACGACGGCCGCGGGCGGTTCGAGGACCGCAGCCGCGAGGCGCGGCTCGACGGCCAGCTCGGCGGCCTCAACCTGGTCCACGCCGACTACGACGACGACGGCGATCCCGACCTGCTCGTGCTGCGCGGCGCGTGGCTCGGCCGCGAGGGCCGGATGCGCAACTCGCTGCTGCGCAACGACGGCGTCGGCGCCGACGGCCAGGTCACGTTCTCCGACGTCACGTTCGCCGCCGGCCTCGCCGAGCCCGCCTACCCGACCCAGACCGCCGCCTGGGCCGATTTCGACCTCGACGGCGACCTCGACCTCTACGTCGGCAACGAGGCCCACGTCGCGAACCTCGACGATCCGAACAAGATCGTGGTCGGCCGCGACGACACGGTCTACCCGTCGCAACTGTTCCGCAACGAGGGCCCCGGCGTGGGCGGCACGCCGACCTTCACCGACGTCTCCCGCCAGGCCGGGGTCGAGAACCTGCGCTTCGCCAAGGGGGTGGCCTGGGGGGACTACGACGGCGACGGCGACCCCGACCTCTACGTCTCCAACTTCGGCCCCAACCGCCTCTACCGCAACGACCGCACCGGCGAAGGCGGCGCGCCGGCCTTCACCGACGTCGCCCCCGCCCTGGGCGTCACCGCGCCCGAGGACCGCAGCTTCGCCACCTGGTGGTTCGACTACGACAACGACGGCGACCTCGACCTGTTCGTCGCCGACTTCAACGCCGCGGTCACCGAGGTCGCCCGCTACTACCTGGGGCACGAGGTCGAGATCGGCCGGCCGCGGCTCTATCGCAACGACGGCGGCCGCTTCCACGACGCCGGCCGGGAGCTCGGCCTCACCGCGCCGGCGATGCCGATGGGCGCCAACTTCGGCGATCTCGACAACGACGGCTGGCTCGACTTCTACCTCGGCACCGGCCAGCCGCCCTACGAGGCGCTGTCGCCGAACCTGATGTACCGCAACGACGCCGGCCGGCGCTTCCAGGACGTCACCTTCTCCGGCGGCTTCGGCCACCTGCAGAAGGGCCACGCCGTCGCCTTCGCCGACGTCGACGAGGACGGCGACCAGGACGTCTTCGAGCAGATCGGGGGCGCCTACCCGGGCGACGCCTACTTCAGCGTGCTCTACCGCAACCCCGGCCACGGCCACGCCTGGGTCAAGCTCCGCCTGGCCGGCGTACGCTCGAACCGGAGCGCGATCGGCGCCCGCGTGAAGGTCGAGATCGAGACCCCCGAGGGCGCGCGCGAGATCCACCGCACCGTCGGCACCGGCGGCTCGTTCGGCGGCTCGCCGCTGCGGCTCGAGATCGGCCTCGGCGACGCCACCGCGATCCGCCGGCTGGAGGTCTTCTGGCCCGCGAGCGGCGAGCGGCAGGCGTTCGCCGGCGTCGCGATGCGGCGCTCCTACGAGCTGCGCGAAGGGGAGGCCGAGCTGCGCGCGCTCGGTCCTGCGCCGGCCGCGCCGGCTTCGCCGCCCCGCTAGCACGCCGGGGGCGGGGCTTTTCCTACCTCTCGGGACGGCCCCGACCTACCCCGGAGCGGTTTGCGGCCGGGCTCTTCGTGTCTCCACAATCGACCCATCGAACGCCCTGGGGGGCCGGCCTCGGCCTGCGAGCGGGTCCGTCCGGGGAGAGGCTGCGATGCCGGCCGGACTGGACCCGGAAACCCTCGCCCTGACCCTGGAGGCGATCCGCGATTTCGCCCGCGAGCGGCTGCCCGAGGCGAAGCGCCTCGAGCTCGACGAACGGGACGTCTTCCCGCTCGAGCTGGTGCGGGAGATGTGCGGCCCGGGGCTCGGCATCCAGCTCCTCTTCATCGGCGAGGAGCACGGCGGCATGGGCGGCGGCGCGTTCGACGTCTACCGCATCTGCGAGCTGATGGCGCGCATCGACCTCGGGGTCGCCACCGGCGTGCTCGCCACCTTCCTCGGCAGCGACCCGATCCACTTCGGCGGCACGCCGGAGCAGCAGACGCACTGGCTGCGCCGGATCGCCGACGAGGGACTGCTGATGGCCTACTGCGCGACCGAGCCCGAGGCCGGCAGCGACCTCGCGGCGCTGCGCAGCACGGCCGCGCCGGTGCGCGAGAACGGCCGCGTGGTCGGCTACGAGCTGAGCGGCAGCAAGCAGTGGATCAGCAACGGCGGCTACGCCGACGCCTACAGCGTGCTCGCGCTCGCGCCCGGAGGGCCGAGCTGGTTCGTGGTCGACAAGGGGGCCGCGGGGCTCGCCCCGGGGCCGCCCGAGGACAAGCACGGCATCCGCTCGAGCAACACCGCGGCGGTCGCGCTCGACGACGTCTACGTCGCGGCCGACCGGCTCGTCGGCGGGGTCGAGGGCCAGGGGCTGGTCCAGGCGCAGATGGTCTTCGGCGCCACCCGCCTGATGGTCGCCGCGTTCGGCCTCGGCGCCGGCTGGGAAGCGCTCGACCGCGCGCTCGAGTACTCGAAGACGCGCATCCAGGCCGGAAGCCCGCTGGCCGAAAAGCCCGGCTACACCCACAAGCTGATCGTCCCCCACGCGGCGCGCCTGGAGGCGGCGCGCGCGGTCATCGAGGAGACCGCGGCGCGCATCGACGCCGGCGAAGGGAGCCTCAACACCGAGGGCGCGATCGCCAAGCTCCTCGCCACCGAGGCGGGCAACCTCGCCGCCGACGCCGCCATCCAGGCGCTCGGCGGCTACGGCTACACGCGCGAGTACATGGTCGAGAAGATCAAGCGCGACGTGCGCATCACCACCATCTACGAGGGCACCTCCGAGATCATGGAGATGACCATCGCCCGCGACCGCTGGCAGGAGCACCTCAAGACCCGGGGCGAGCACTACCACCGCGCCGCCGCCGCGCTCGAGCGCCTCGACGCCGCCGCGCCGGCGGTCGGCGCCGGCGTCGCGGCCCTGACCGCACGGGCCCTGGCCGAGGTCCTCGAGACCGCGCGGGTGGGCCGCCTGACCCGTCACCAGCACGTCCTCTTCCGGCTCGGCGAGCTGATCGCCTGGACCGAGAGCGCCGCCGCCCTCGCCCGCCGCGCCGCCGCCGCCGCCGCGGGCCGGCTCGGCGCCAAGGCCGACGCCCGCTTCAAGCCCGAGGCGCTGGCGGTCCTCGCGCGGCTCTTCGCGCGCGAGGCCGCGCACAAGGTCGGCGCCGAGGGCTACCGCTGGGTGTGCGGCGCGGCGGACGGCGACCCCGGCCGCCTGGCCGCGCTCGACGCCGCCCTCGGCCTCGCCGCCCTCCACCACGCCCAGGCCGGCCTGCTCGACGATCTCGACCGCGCCGCCGACGCCCTCTACGCGCGCAGGTGACACCATGGATACCACCGCCCAACGAGCCGTCGCCGTCGTCGGCGTCGGCGCCATCCTCCCCGACGCGCCCGACGCCGCCGCGTTCTGGTCCAACCTCACCGCCGGGCGCTACAGCGTCTCCGACGTCCCGCCCGAACGCTGGGACCCGGCGCTCTACTACGACCCGGACCCGGCCGCGCCCGACAAGACCTATTCGAAGATCGGGGGCTGGGTGCGGGAGTACGAGTGGGAGCCGCTCAAGTGGCACCTGCCGATCCCGCCCCGGGTGGGCGAGGCCATGGACCGCACCCAGAAGTGGGCGGTCGCCGGCGCCCGCGCCGCGCTCGCCGACTACGGCTGGCCCGACCGGCGGCTCGATCCGGAGCGGACCGCGGTCATCCTCGGCAACGCGATGGCCGGGGATCGGCACTACCTGACCGCGCTGCGGATCCTGCTGCCCGAGGTCGCCCAGGAGCTGGAGCACGCGCCCAGCTTCGCCGCGCTGCCGCCCGCGGAGCGCGCGGCGATCGAGGCCGAGCTGCGCGCCGGCGTCGGCCGCCGGATGCCCCCGATCACCGAGGACACCATGCCCGGCGAGCTGGCCAACATCATCGCCGGGCGCGTCGCCGCGCTGTTCGACTTCCGCGGCCCCAACTTCGTCTGCGACGCCGCCTGCGCCTCGGCGATGGCGGCGGTCAACGCGGCCGTCGAGGGGCTGATCGAGAACGACTTCGACGCCGTGGTCACCGGCGGCGTCGACGGCAACATGAGCGCCTCGACCTTCACCAAGTTCTGCAAGATCGGCGCGCTCTCGGCCACCGGCACCCGCCCCTACGACGCCGGCGCCGACGGCTTCGTGATGGGCGAGGGCTCGGCGGTGCTCCTGCTCAAGCGGCTGGCCGACGCCGAGCGCGACGGCGATCGGGTCTACGCCGTCGTCCGCGGCCTCGGCGGCGCGAGCGACGGCAAGGGGAAGGGGATCACCGCGCCCAACCCGCACGGCCAGCGGCTGGCCGTCGAGCGCGCGTGGCGCAACGCCGGGCTGTCGCCGGCCACCTGCGGCCTGATCGAGGGCCACGGCACGTCGACCCGGGTCGGCGACGTCGCCGAGATCGAGAGCCTGTGCGAGGCCTTCGGCGCCTGTGGATTGGCGCCCGGCGCGATCCCGATCGGCTCGGTCAAGTCGAACCTCGGGCACCTCAAGGGCGCGGCCGGGGCCGCGGGTCTGCTCAAGGCGATCTACGCCGTGCACGAGAAGGTCCTGCCGCCCAGCCTCAACTGCCTCGAGCCCAACCCCAAGATCGACTTCCCGCGCACGCCGTTCTTCGTCAACACCGAGCTGCGCCCCTGGGACCGGGTCGCCGACGGCGTCCGCCGGGCCGGGGTCTCGGCGTTCGGCTTCGGCGGCACCAACTTCCACGCCGTCCTCGAGGAGCACCTCCCCGGCCGGCTCACCGGCAACGGCCGCGAGTCGGTGGCGGTCGGCGCGGTCCCCGCCCGGCCGCCGCTGCGCGGCGCCCTCCTGCTCGGCGCCGCGACCCCGGCCGAGCTGCTCGAGAGGCTGCGCGCCGTGCTGCGGGAAGCGGAGGCGGGCCGGGTTCCAGCGCCGCCCTCGGCCGCCGCGCTCGGCGCGCCCCATCGCCTGGCGATCGACTACCGCGACGCCGCGGAGCTGGCGGTCAAGGCGGCCAAGGCGCTCAAGGCGGCCGAGGGCGGTCAGGCCGGCACGTGGCGCGCCCTGCGCGCGCAGGGGATCTTCCGCGGCGAGGGCGCGGCCCCGAGGCTCGCGTTCCTCTACAGCGGCCAGGGCTCGCAGTACGTCAACATGCTCGCCGAGCTGCGCGCGCGCGATCCCGGCGTCGCCGCGACGTTCGCCGAGGCCGACCGGGTGATGACGCCGCTGCTCGGCCGCCCGCTCACCGAGTTCATCTTCACCGATCCCGGGGACGCGGCGAAGGTGGCCGCGGCGGCCGAGGAGCTGCGCCAGACCCAGATCACCCAGCCCGCGGTGCTCGCGGTCGACGTCGCGCTCACCCGCTGGCTGGCCGCGCGCGGCATCGAGCCCGAGTTCGTCATCGGCCACAGCCTCGGCGAGTACGCCGCCCTGGTCGCCGCCGGCTGCCTCCCGTTCGAGCAGGCCCTGGAGGCGGTCAGCGCGCGCGGCCGGGAGATGGCGCGGGTGGCGGTCGCGGACTGCGGCTGGATGGCGGCGGTCTCCGCTCCGCCCGAGGAGATCGAGCGCACGCTCGCGGCGGTCGGCGGCTACGCCGTGGTCGCCAACCTCAACTCCACCCGCCAGGCGGTGATCGGCGGCGCCACCGACGCGGTGCGCGAGGCGATCGCGCGCTTCCAGGCGGCGGGGCATTCCGTCCAGCGGCTCCCGGTCAGCCACGCGTTCCACACCGCGATCGTCGCCCCGGCCTCCGAGCCGCTGGCGCGGCAGCTCGCCCGCTTCGACTTGCGGCCGCCGCGGATCCCGGTCGTCGCCAACGTCAGCGGGGAGTTCTACCCCGCGGGCGCCGGCGCGGTGCCGGCGATGATCGAGCTGCTCGGGCGCCAGATCGCCTCGCCCGTGCAGTTCGTCCACGGGCTGCGCACCCTCTACGCCGCCGGCGCCCGGGCGTTCGTCGAGGTCGGCCCCAAGCGCGCGCTCCAGGGCTTCGTCGAGGACGTGCTCGGGCACGAGCCGGGGGTGGTCACCCTGTTCACCAACCACCCCAAGGTCGGCGACGTGGTCTCCGCCCACCAAGCGTTGTGCGGCCTGTGGGCGGCGGGGCTCGGCGCCGCCGGCCTGGCGGCGGGAGCGGACACGGGGGTCGCCGCGGAGGTGGCCGCGCCCGCGACTACGGCGCCTGGGGCGGCGGCGGGCGGT
>CAZNIX010000270.1:0-7052 GCA_964573125.1 uncultured Thermoanaerobaculia bacterium | reverse complement strand
GCTCTACACGCTCCACGCCACGCTGCTGATCTGACCGCCTCCGCCGGGTGAAGTGTGCCCGTCCGCGGCCGGGGTGCGCCCGGGCGCGGGGACCGAACCCTGTGGAGGAATCATGGACACGAGCCGCTCGCTCGTGGCGCTCGGGCTGGTGGCGGGCCTGAGCGCCGCGCCGGTCGCCGGTCAGCCGATCCCGGCGCCGGCGGAGACCGCCCATCAACTCGGCCCCCCGGCTGAGCCGGGCGTCGAGCCCGGTCTCGATCCCGGGCTCGGCCTCGACCCCGAGCCCGGTCTCGAGCCCGAGCCCGAGGTCGACGTCGGCGGCGACACCCTCGACCGCGCGGCGCTGATCCAGGCGGTGCTCGAGCGCAATCCCGGCGTCGCGGCCGCCCGGGAGGCCTGGGCGGCGGCGCGCGAGGAGATCGTCGCGGCCGGGAGCCTGGACGACCCGATGGCCCGCTACGGCGTGGCACCGCTGAGCATCGCCTCCGACGACGCGCCGTTCGGCCACGAGATCGAGGTCGCCCAGCGGTTCCCCTACCCGGGGACACGCAAGCTCCGCGGCGAGGCCGCCGCCGCCGAGGCCGCCGCCGCCGAGCAGGGGGTCGAGGCGGTGCGGTTGGAGCTCGCGACCATGGCCTCGATGCTGTTCGACGACTACTACCTGGCGAGCCGGGCGCTGGCGATCAACGCGCAGCACCTGCGGCTGCTCGAGGACTTCCAGCGCGTCGCGGTCGACCGCTACGCCGCGGGGCTCGCCGCCCAGCAGGAGCCGCTCCAAGCCGAGGTCGAGGCGGCCCACCTGCTCCACGAGCAGCTCGTGCTCGAGACCGAGCGGCGGACGCTCGCGGCGCGTATCAACGCGCTCCTCCACCGCCCGCCGCGGGCGCCGCTGCCGCCGCCGCCCGAGGACCCGGGCCTGCCGCCGCCACCCGAGGAGACCGGCGGCGCCGGCGCCGAGGCACTCGCCGCGCGCCCGGAGCTCGTCGCCCGGCGCCCCGAGATCGCGGCCCGGCGCACGGAGGTGGCGCTTCAGAAGCTCCTCTTCTACCCCGATTTCGAGGTCATGGCCTCCTACAGCTCGATGTGGGACCTTCCGGAGCACCAGTGGATGGCCGGGGTCGGGGTCAACCTGCCGCTCCGCCGCCGGCGCGTCCGCGCCGCGGTGGCGGCGGCGGAGGCGCGGCTGGCGGCGGCCGAGAGCGACCTCGTGCGCCTCGAGGACGGGGTGCGCGCCGAGGTCGAGATCGCCGCGGAGCGCCTGCGCGAGGCGCTCCACGTCGTCCACCTCTACCGCAACCGCGTGCTGCCCGCCGCACGCGACCAGATCGCGGCGGCGCGCGCCGGCTTCGAAACCGGCGCCGCCAGCATGCTGGAGCTGATCGAGGCCGAGCGGAGCCTGCGCACCGCCGAGCTGCTCCACGACCAGGCGCTGGCCGGCGCCTTCAGCCGCCGCGCCGAGCTGGAACGCGCGCTCGGCCGGCTACCGTTCGCGGTGGCCGCGCCCGCGGCGCTTCCACCGGCCGCGCCCCCACCGAACGCCTCCCCTCCGACCGCCGTCCCTCCGAGCGCGGCCGACATCACGGAGACCGAGCGATGAACCGAACCGAGCGAACCTGGATCACGAACCCCGCGGCCGCGGCCTGCCTCGCGACCCTGACGCTCCTCGCCGCCGCTTGCGGCGGCGGCCCCCCCGCCGGCGAGCCCGCCGCCACGACCGAGGCCGGCGACCTCCGCTGGCGCATCTGGCTCGACCCCGACCCGCCCGGCGAGTCCGGCAACGCGCTCTGGGTCGAGGTCCGCGACGCCGCGGGCGACCCCGTCGAGGGCGCCGAGGTCGGCCTCGACTACCTGATGCCGGCGATGGGCGCGATGGCCGAGATGCGCGGCACGGGCGAGGTCGAGGAGCGCGGCGAAGGCCTCTATCGTATCGCCGTCGACTTCCCGATGCGCGGCACCTGGGGGCTCGACCTCGCGATCGCCGCCGAGGGCGCGCGGGCGTCCGGCGAGTACAGCCTGACCCCCGGCAGCCGGGGGCTGCGGCAGACCGGGGCGTCCGGGGACGGCGGCGCCGGCGCCGGCCCGCCCGCTCGCGGCGAGACGGTCACGGTGGCGATCGAGATCGCGACGCTCGAGCTGCCGGCGGCGGCGCTCGAGGCGCTGCGCACCGCGCTCGCCGCCTACGAGGAGGCGCGGGCGCTGCTCGCGGACGGCAGCGTCGAGGGGCTCGAGCCGCGCGCCGCCCGCCTCGCCGCCGCCCTCGAGGCGGCCGTCCAGGCGCTCCCGGGCGAAGGCCCGTCCGAGGCGTCGCTCTGTCTCGACCAGGCGGCCGCGGCGGCGAGCGCCCCGGCCGCCGCCGCCGACCTCGAGGCGGCGCGCGCCCCGTTCGGCGAGGTCAGCCGCTTCCTGATCGCGCTCGCCGGCGCCGACCGGCGGCTGGCCCCGGACTGGCACGTCTTCGAGTGCCCGATGACGAAGACCTTCCCGAAGTGGCTGCAGCCGGGCGCGAAGCTGGACAACCCGTACGTGGGCCCGGCGATGCGTACCTGCGGCGCGGAGTCGGACTGGACGGTGCCGACGCCGGTGACCCCGGCCCAGCTCGCGGGGCACGTCGAGCACGCGCACGGCGGCGACCAGGTCGCCTACTACACCTGCTCGATGCACACGTCGGTCAAGAGCGAGACCGCGGGCACCTGCCCGCTTTGCTCGATGAACCTGGTGCCGGTGACCGCGGAGGAGGTCTCGACCGGCATCATCCGCGTCGCGGCCGAGCGCCGGCAGACGATCGGCGTGACCACGGCGCGCGCCGAGCGCAAGAAGCTCGAGCGGCCGATCCGGGCCGTCGGCACCGTGGTCTACGACCAGACGCGGCTGGCCGACGTCAGCGTCAAGATCCGCGGCTGGATCGGCCGCCTCCTGGTCGACGAGCCGGGCCAGTACGTCCGGCGCGGCCAGACGCTGTTCACGCTCTACAGCCCGGAGCTCTACGCCTCCCAGCGCGAGTACCTGACCGCGCTCGAAAGCCAGCGCGCGGCCCGCGCGACCGACGCCCCGGAGCGCGCCGACTACCTGGTCGAGGCGGCGCGCCGGCGGCTGCGCCTCTGGGACCTCGGCGACGCCGAGCTCGACCGGCTCGCGGCCGGCGGCGAGCCGGTCGAGTACCTGCCGATCGCCGCGCCGGTCTCCGGCTACGTGATCGAGAAGGAGGTCGTCGAGGGCGCGAGCGTGGAGCCCGGGATGCGCCTCTACCGGATCGCCGGGCTCGACAGCGTGTGGGTCGAGGCCGAGGTCTACGAGTCCGAGCTGCCGCTCGTCGAGGTCGGCCAGCCGGCGGAGGTGACGCTCCCCTACCTGCCCGGCCGGCGCTTCGACGGCCGGGTGGCGTTCGTCTACCCCTACCTCCGGGGCGCGACCCGCACCGGCACCGTGCGCGTCAAGCTCGCCAACCCCGACCTCGTGCTCAAGCCCGACATGTACGCGAACGTCGTCCTCCGGCGCGATCTCGGCGAGCGGCTGGTGGTGCCCGAGGAGGCTGTGCTCTACGCCGGCGAGCGCTCGTTCGTGTTCGTCGACCTCGGCGAGGGGAGGCTCAAGCCGACCGCGGTCGAGACCGGGATTGTGACCGGCGACGAGATCGAGATCCTCTCCGGGCTCTCCGCCGGCGACCCGGTGGTCACGTCGGGCAACTTCCTGATCGCCGCCGAGAGCCGGCTCAAGCTGGCGATGGAGCACTGGCAATGAGCGCCGGGGGCGACGCCACGCCGGGGCGCGGCCTGATCGCGCGTCTGATCGCGCTCTCGGCGGCCAACCGCTGGCTGACGCTGCTGTTCGTCGCCGCGCTCGCGGTCTGGGGCTGGTTCGCGATGCGGCGCTCGTCGCTCGACGCCATCCCCGACCTCTCCGACGTCCAGGTCATCGTCTTCACCGAGTGGCCGGGCCAGAGCCCGGACATCGTCGAGGACCAGATCACCTACCCGATCTCGAGCGCGCTCCTCGCCGCGCCGAAGGTGAGCTTCGTCCGCGGCCAGTCGATGTTCGGGATGTCGTTCGTCTACGTGATCTTCGACGACGGCACCGACATGTACTGGGCGCGCTCGCGGGTGCTCGAGTACCTCAACGAGGTCAGCGCGCTCCTCCCCGCCGGGGTGACGCCGATCCTCGGCCCCGACGCCACCGGCGTCGGCTGGGTCTTCCAGTACGCGGTCGTCGACGAGAGCGGCGGCCACGACCTCCAGGAGCTGCGCAGCATCCAGGACTGGAACCTCCGCTACGCGCTCGAGAGCGTCCCCGGCGTCGCCGAGGTCGCCTCGGTCGGCGGCTTCGTCAAGGAGTACCAGGTCCTGCTCGACCCGGTCGCGCTGCGCGCGTTCGGGGTCTCGGTCTCGGACGTGGTGCGGGCGGTGCGCGCCGCGAACCAGGAGGTCGGCGGCCAGGTGCTCGAGCTGGCCGAGCACGAGTTCATGGTCCGCGGCCGCGGCTACGTCCGGACCCAGCGCGACCTCGAGGAGGCGCCGCTCAAGCTCGGGCCGGGCGGGGTGCCGGTGACGGTCGGCGACGTCGCCGAGGTCAAGCTCGGGCCGGCGCCGCGGCGCGGCCTCTCCGAGCTGGGCGGCCGCGGCGAGGCGGTCGGCGGCATCGTCGTCATGCGCTACGGCGAGAACGCCCTCGAGGTGATCGACCGCGTCAAGCAGCGCCTGGCCGAGGTCGAGCGGAGCCTGCCGGAAGGGGTCGAGATCGTCACCACCTACGACCGGGCGCCGCTGATCGAGGCCTCGATCGAGACCCTGACCCACACGCTGATCGAGGAGATGATCGTCGTCTCGATCGTCATCTTCCTGTTCCTGCTCCACGCCCGCTCGGCGCTGGTCATCGTCGTCACGCTGCCGCTCGCGGTCCTGATGGCGTTCATCCCGATGTTCTACCAGGGGCTGACCGCGAACATCATGTCGCTCGGCGGCATCGCGGTCGCGATCGGGGCGATGGTCGACGCCGCGATCATCATCGTCGAGAACATCCACAAGAAGCTCGAGCGCCGGCGCGACGAGCTGGACCCCGGCTCGCGCTTGGCGCTGATCGTCGAGGGGATGCAGGAGGTCGGGCCGTCGATCTTCTTCTCGCTGCTCGTCATCACGGTGTCGTTCCTGCCGGTCTTCACGCTCGAGGGGGTCGAAGGGCGCCTCTTCAAGCCGCTCGCGTTCACCAAGACCTACTCGATGGCGTTCGCCGCGATCCTCTCGGTGACGCTGATCCCTGCGCTCGCGGCGCTGGTCGTCCGCGGCAGGATCCGCCGCGAGGAGGCGAACCCCCTCAACCGCTGGCTGGTCCGTCTCTACGCGCCGGTCGTGCGCTTCGTGGTCCGCTTCCGCTGGCCGGTAATCGTCGCCGGCGGCGTCGCGATCGCGGCGACCGTGCCGGCGTTTCTCGCGCTCGAGAGCGAGTTCATGCCGCCGCTCAACGAGGGCGCCGTCCTCTACATGCCGACCGCGCCGCCCGGGATGTCGATGAGCGAGGCGTCGCGCATCCTGCAGTCGATGGATCGCAAGATCGCCGAGTTCCCCGAGGTCGCGAGCGTGTTCGGCAAGATCGGCCGCGCCTCGACCGCGACCGACCCGGCGCCGATCGGGATGGTCGAGACCACGGTGATGCTCAAGCCGCGCGCGGAGTGGCGGCCCGGCCTAACCTGGGAGGAGCTGGTCGCCGAGATGGACGCCGCGCTCTCCTACCCCGGGATGCCGAACATCTGGTGGATGCCGATCCAGACCCGCACCGAGATGCTCGCGACCGGCATCCGCAGCCCGCTCGGGATCAAGATCTTCGGCGACGACCTCGCGACCATCGAGGCGGCCGCGGTCGCGGTCGAGCAGGCGGTCGCGCAGGTGCCGGGCACCCGGAGCGCCTTCGCCGACCGCTCGACCGGCGGCTTCTACTTCGACCTCGTGGTCGATCGCAAGGCGGCGGCGCGCTACGGCCTCTCCGTCGAGGCGGTCAACGAGGTGGTGACCACCGCGATCGGCGGCATGGAGATCGCCGAGACCGTCGAGGGCCGCGAGCGCTACCCGATCTCGGTGCGCTACGCGCGCGGCTTCCGCGAGGACCCCACGAGCCTCGAGAGCGTCCTGATCCCGACCGCCGACGGCGTCCAGGTGCCGCTCGCGCAGGTCGCCCGGGCCTCGTTCGCCACCGGCCCGCCGATGATCCGCAGCGAGGACGGGCGCCTCGTCGGCTACGTCTTCGTCGACCCCGGGGAACGGGCGATCGCCGACTACGTCGAGCAGGCGCGGGCGGCGGTCGCGGACGCGGTCGACCTGCCGGCGGGCGTGCGCCTCGAATGGGCCGGGCAGTTCACCTACTTCGAGCGCGCCAAGGCGAAGCTCAAGCTGGTGCTGCCGGTGACGCTGTTCCTGATCGTGCTCTTGCTCTACTTCAACACCCGCTCGCTGATCGAAGTCGGGATCATCCTCCTGGCGGTGCCGTTCTCGCTGATCGGCGCGGTCTGGCTGCTCTGGCTGCTCGACTACCACATGAGCGTCGCGGTCTGGGTCGGGATCATCGCGCTCGCCGGGCTCGACGCCGAGACCGGCGTGGTCATGCTCCTCTACCTCAACCTCGCGTACGACCGCTGGCGGCGCGAGGGCCGCCTGCGCGGCTTCGCCGACCTCACCGAGGCGATCGTCGAGGGCGCCGCCCAGCGCGTGCGGCCGAAGCTGATGACCGTGATGGTGCTCCTGATCGGCTTGATGCCGCTGATGTGGTCGACCGGCACCGGCGCCGACGTCATGAAGCGGATCGCCGCGCCGATGGTCGGCGGCATCGTCACCTCGCTCGCGCTCGAGCTGACCGTCTACCCCGCGATCTTCGCGATCTGGCGGCGGCGGGAGGCGGCCGCCGGCGAGCGCGGGAGCAACGGCGAGGCCGGCTCCGAGCCAGGACCGCGCGGCGCGCCGGCATAGCGGCGTCCGGCCGTCCCGGCAGCTTGTACACCGTGCGGTGCAGCTCCGCCTGGTATTCCTCGCGCGACATCGGCGCGTCGAGCTCGAGGCGCTCGGGGACGAGCT
>CAZNIX010000269.1:0-7082 GCA_964573125.1 uncultured Thermoanaerobaculia bacterium | reverse complement strand
CGCCCGCGCCCGCCGCCACGGTCCGGACGACGACCGCGTGCGCCTGCTCGCGGCCCGGCTGGCGGCGGCGGACGGCGGCTCGTCACCCGCGCCCGCGCTGACCGGGCGCCTCCAGGGCTGAAACGCGGTTGCAGTCGTTTCGTCCCCGCTTCGCGCTGATCGTTTTCGCGGCCGCCATCGTGGCCGGAGCCGGGATCCCGCTCACGCCTCGAAGCGCAGCTCGGGGTCGTGGCGGGCGCGGCGGAGGTAGGCGAGCAGGCGCTGGACCAGACCGACGGTGACGAGGTCGACCTCGGCGGCCTGCTGGAACAGGCCGAGGGCGCGGCGCGCTTCGCCGTGGACGCCGCGGGCGTTGAACACCGGCAGCATCTCGCGCGCCAGCCGGCGGAGGTCCTCGGCGCGCGCCTGGCGGGCGTAGACGGCGGCGAGGTCGAGCGACACCAGCGCCGCGTCGTAGACGATCTCCTGCTCGAGGAAGCCCCGGCGCGCGCGCTCGAGGCGCTTTTCGGCGGCCTCGAGCTGGCCGAGGCCGAGGTCGATCTTGCCCGCCAGCCAGAGCCGCCGGCGCTGGGTCCAGGGGTCCGGGAAGCGCTGGTAGAGCGCGCGCGCCTGGCGGAAGACGCGGCGCGCCTCCATCGCCTGGTCGAGATCGACCAGGGCGGTCGCGAGGTTGTGGCGGGCGCAGAGCAGGAGGCGGCGGTCGCGCTCGGGGTCCAGCTCCTCGGCGGCTTCGCGGAGCAGGGCGACCGCCTCCTCGGGGCGGCCGGCAGTGCGCTGCACTTCGGCCAGCTTGGTCAGCGCCTTGCCGGCGCTGCGGGTCTCCTCGGCCCCGCGGTAGGCGGCGATCGCGCGGCGCAGGAGGCGCGCGGCCTCGGCCAGCCGCCGCTGCTCCAGCCGCAACGACGCCTCGAGGTCGAGCAGGCGGGCGCGCTCGACCGGGTCGCCGGTGCCGCGCGCGATCTCCGCGCGCGCCCGCGCAATCGCCTGGTCGGCGCCCGCGAGGTCGGAGCGCATGCGCCGGGCGTTCGCCAGATAGGCGAGGCCGCGGGCGCGCAGGTCGGCGATCAGGTTCGGGGCGATGTCCGTGCGCTCGAGCGCGTCGACGACCGCGAGCCCCAGCTCGGCGAGCCCCTCGCCGTACTCGGGGTCCTCGCGGCTGGCCTCCAAGCTCCGGTCGAGGATGAGGACCGCGAGCGGCCAGCTCGCGAAGCGCGAGTCCTCGGCCAGCCGGCGCCGGCGCTCGCTCTCCGGCCGGAGCAGCAGCTCGCCGAGCAGCAACGGCGCCTCCGCCTGCTCGCGCCGCAGGGGGAGGCCGGCGCGCTCGGCCTGCTCGATCACCCGGTCGAGGATCGGCCGGTAGTCGCCCGACGGATAGGCGAGCACGCGCGCCGGCCCGTCCGCCTCGCCGTCGAGGATCCGGCGCAGCCGCTCGCGGCAGCGCCGGCACTCGAGCAGGTGGCGCAGCACCTGGCGCAGCAGCGAAGCCTGGGTCCCCTCGACCAGGCGCCGGAGCAGATCGTCGCTCGGATGGACGCGCATCGTGGTGCCCTCCTCCTCGGGGTGCGACGGCCAACCGTCACCGGTTGCGTCGCTAAGGCAATTGTTTTCCTTAACAGGATAGTAGATTTCTCTTGTTCCGTAAAGGGGGGCCGTTCTTTGGCCGCCTGGAGGGGCGGTGCGGGAAGGGGAAAAGCCGGTGCTCCCGGAGGAGCACCGGCTGCCGCCCGGCGCACGGGGGTGGCGTCTTCGGCCTGACCGGCGACCAGCCGGGTAGGCCGAGCGATCCCGCTGCCGGGCGGGAGACAGCCTCTAGCCGTTGGGGTCCATGTCCGGGCCGTGGTCCCCGTCGGCGCCGAGGCCGTCGGGGTCCATGTCCGGCCCGTCATCGCCGCCGGCGCCGAAGCCGTCGGGGTCCATATGCGGACCATCGTCGCTTCCGGCACTGAGGCCGTTGGGGTCCATGCCCGGGCCGTCGTCGCCGCCGGCGGTCAGGCCATCGGGGTCCATGCCGGGACCGTGGTCACTACCTCCAGTCAGGCCGTTCGGGTCCATGTCGCCACCGGCGGCGAACCCCTTCGATCGGGGCGACCCGCCTCCGAACAGCCCCGCGAGCAGCTCGCCCAGGGCGTTCCACGGCGCGGTCCAGGCCGGCCGTTCGTCGCTGGCATTCGGCCCTGCCGCAGCCGCCGGGACGGCGGCTCCGAGGCCGAGCAGCAGCGCCAGCGCGAGACCGGCGACGCGGGCGGTGTGGCGGCGCTCCGAGTTGGTGGTGTGGATTCGGAACATGGCTTCCTCCTCTGCGCGCGGGTCGCCCCGCGGCCGCCATGGTCGCGGGCGCCCGCCACTTACCTAGGTGAATAAAAGATTATGAAACGGGGCAAAGCGCAAGGGAGGGCCGGATCGGGAGCCCGGGAGGCGGCGCTCAGCGGCGCATCGCGCGCATCATCGCTGCCGCGTCCGCGGGCGGGTGGGTGGCGAGGCTGACCGCGACGGTGACGGCGAGGCTCGCCGCGAACGCCGGCACCAGCTCGTAGAGCCGGCCGGAGAGCGCGGGGGTGAGCTTCCAGACGAACGTGACCGCGGTGCCGGTCAGGAAGCCGGCGAGGACGCCGGCGCGCGTCGTGCGGCGCCAGTAGAGGGCGAGGATCGAGGTCGGGCCGAGCGCGGCGCCGAGGCCGCCCCAGGCGAAGAGCACCAGCCAGAAGACCAGCTCGCTCGCGGCCAGGCCGAGGCCGACCGCCGCCGCGACCAGGGCGACGACGACCGCGCGGCTGAGCCCGACGAGCCGCCGCTGCGGGAGCGGACGGCCGCGGCGCGCGATCTTCTCCCACACGTCGCGCACGACCGCCGAAGCGGCGACCAGGAGCTGGCTGTCCGCGGTCGACATGATGGCGGCGAAGATCGCGGCCACCACCAGCCCGAACAGCACCGGGTGCAGCAGCTCGCCGGCGAGCAGCGGGTAGAGGTTCTCGGGGTCGCCGCCGGGGAGCGCCGCCGGATCGGGCAGGAGCGCGCGGCCGGCGAGCCCGGTGACCACCGCGCCGGCCGCCATCAGCGCGTTCCAGCCGGTGCCGACGACCGCCGACCAGCGGAGCTGCTCGGGGTCGTCGATCGACATGTAGCGGGCGAGGATGTGCGGGCTGCCCGGGGAGCCGAGCCCGATGCCGAGGAAGCCGGCGAGCGCGCCCGCCGAGAGCGCCAGGGGGTCGATCAGCGCCGGGTCGAGCGCCGCCAGCTCGGCGGCGACCGCCGCCCAGCCGCCGGCCGCGGTAATCGCCGTCGCCGGCAGCGCGACCAGGGCGAAAAGCATCAGCACCGCCTGCGCGACGTCGGTGAGGCTGACCGCGAGGAAGCCGCCGAGGACGGTATAGGCGAGCACGATGCCGGCGGTGAGCAGCACGCCGGCGGTCGGGTCGAGGCCGAAGCCGGAGGCGAACGCCTTGCCGCCGGCGACGAACTGGGCCGCGACGTAGGCGACCATGAAGACGAGGATCACCGCCGCGAGCACGAGCCGCAGCAGCGCGGCGCCCGCGCCGAGGCGCGCCGCCTCCGGCCGCTCGCCGAAGCGGGCGGCGAAGAAGTCGGGCACGGTGATGCAGTCGTAGGCGGCGGTGAAGCGCCGCAGCCGCCGGGCGTAGTAGAGGAACAACAGCAGCTCGACGGCGGTGTAGCCGACGACCGCCCACAGCGCGCTCGCGCCCCGCGTGTAGGCGAGGCCGGTGACTCCGAGCAGGAGCCAGGCGCTGCGCCCGGAGACCACCGCGGAGAGCGCGACCACGAAACGGTGCATCCGCCGCCCGCCGAGGAAGAACTCGCTGACCCCGGCGGAGGAGAAGCGGGTCGCCCAGGCGCCGATCGCGATCACCACCGCCAGGTAGCCGGCGAACGCGGCGACCGCGCCGGGCTCGAGATCGGCGCCGAAGGGTGCGGTGGGCTCCATCGTCCGAGGGGCTTCCGAGGGCTCGGGAATCCGCGGCCGGAGCCGCGAGTCGGCGGCGTACGAACGGCGAGTGTAGCGCCCCGCGGTAGAATCCGCGCGCAGGAGCGGCGCGCGCCGCCCGTCCCGTTGACCCGACGACAGGAGGTCGCCCGTGCCCTACAGCCCGCTACTGGTCAAGCCGATGCGCGAAGAGCTGAGCAGCCTCGGCGTCGAAGAGCTGCTCACCGCCGAGGACGTCGACCGCTGGATGGCCCACCAGGAGGGGACCGCCATGCTGGTGGTCAACTCGGTCTGCGGTTGCGCCGCCGGTATGGCCCGGCCCGGCATCCGCCTCGCCCTCGGGCACGCCCACGCCCCCGACCGCGCCGCCAGCGTGTTCGCCGGCCAGGACCTCGAAGCCACCGCGCGCGCCCGCGGCTTCTTCCCCGAGATCCCGCCGAGCAGTCCGTCGATCGCGTTCTTCAAGGACGGCGAGCTGGTCTGGTTCATGCCCCGGCACCGCATCGAGGGCCGCACCGCCGAGGACGTGGCGCGCGACCTGACCGCGGCGTTCGAGGAGCACTGCGCGGTCGCCGCCGGCTGATGGGCACCTTCCACACCGGCAAGTGCGACCTCCACGGCATCACCGTGGTGGTCGACACCGCCGGTCCCGAGGTCTACGTCGGCCGCTGCGACGACATGGACGACGAGCGGGTGATCCTGCTCGACGCCGACGTCCACCGCGACGGCGAGGGCGGCCGCAGCAAGGGCGACTACCTGGCCGCGGCCGCCCGCCACGGGGTCTGGACCCGCCACCGCCGCCTGGTCCTCCCGCGCCACCGCGTGACCTCGGTGCGGCGGCTCGCCGAGCTGTGACCGCCGCACCCGACGGCATCGACGGCGTGCGCCCTCCCACCAAGACCTTTCATTGATTACAATCAAGCTGGATTTACGGTCCCGCCCGCCGCCTGTCCACCGGGCATGGTAGCGGCCTCACAAACGCTTTTAGGGCGGACCTCTTCGGCCGCTGGCGGCCGCAAGCGGCAGCCGCTCGACCAAGGAGGCAGTCGCAATGATCCGCATCCGCTTCCCTCGTGCGCTCATCGTTTCAGCCGTCATCGCGTCCCTGCTGGTGCTCCCCGCCGCAGCCCAGGCCGCGTCGCAGCGCGAAGACCACCGGGACGGCGGCGGCGCCGGGATCTCGCTGCTGGGGTCGCTGTTCGAGTGGGTGGTTAGCGTCTGGGGCGCCGGCAACCCCGATTTCGACCCGACCGGGAGGAGACCACCCGAGCTGGCTTCGTCGCCTGAAGCGGCGCCATCCGAGGGTGAGCTCTCGACGCCCGAGGTTGATCCGAGCGACCGGTGAGGGCTCCCGGCGGTCCCCGACCCGGCGACCGCATGCGCCCGCTCATTTCGACCGTCGTCTCGACGACGCGAGGTGAATAAACTTATGTAATCAGGGAGAGAGTGGTACTCTCCGCACTTGGGGCCGGCTCGCCCTGTCTCGATGATCCGCGCCGCCGGCACCCAACAGGTTGAGCCGATGCTGCGCGGCCAGGACGACGGCTTGGTGGCGTCAGGCTGAGGAGGATATGCGGGGGCACCCGAACAGGGAGCAGATCCGGCGGTTTCTCGATCTCCAGGAGGTGCGCCGCAGCGAGCGGACCGCGCTCCACCTGCTGGAGTGCGAGCGCTGCCGGGAGGCCGCGTTGCGCGAGCTTGAGCACAGCGGCGAACGATCCGAGCTGCTGGCCAAGGTGCTGTACCATCCCGCGGCCGACGACCTGCGCGCCGACGCCGAGGCGCCGACCGGCGTCGAGCCTCTGGGCACGACCGACGAGCATCTCCTTGCCCGGCTGAGCGCGGCGATCGAGGAGGTCAACCACTCCCAGGAACTGCTGGTTGAGCTGCGCCGGCATCCGCTCGAGCGCTGGCCGTTGCTGTTCGACAACTCCGAGCGGTACCGTTCGCTGGCGCTGGCGCGGGAGCTGATCCACGCCGGCCACCGCGAGGGCTTCGAGAATCCGGCCCGGGGGGCGAGGATCGTCCGGCTGGGTGTCGATCTCGTCGAACGGCTCAACCCGTCGCTTTACGGCGACCGGCTGATCGACGATGTGCGCGCGCGGGGCTGGGCGGTGATCGGCGACTGCTACCGGCTGTCCGGAGACCTCAAGGCGGCCGAGGCGGCCTTCCGGCGGTCGGCGCGCCTGATCGAAGACAGCTCCGATCCCGAGGAGCTGGCGACCCACCTCTACCTCCGCGGTGTCCTGCGCAAGGAGCAGCGCAGGTTCGCCGAGGCGGGCCGGCTGTTCGATCGCGCGCGCCGCCTCAGCGAGGAGATCGGGGACCGCGAGAAGGTGGCGCGTATCCTGACCTCGATGGGAAGCCTGAAGATGCAGCGGGATGAACCCGAGGAGGCACTCCCGGTTTTGCTCGACGCTCTGGCAGTCGTCGACGCCAGGACCGATCCCCGGCTGGCCCTCTTCGTTCGCGGCAACCTCGCCAACTGCCTGGTCGAGCTGGGCGACCACACCGGCGCCCGTGAGCTCTTCGAGCAGTGCCGGGAGCATTATTCCTCGGCGCCCGATTCCTACCTCCGCCTGCGCGCGCGCTGGCTCGAGGGCCGGATCGCCACCGGCCTGGGCGAGGAGGAGCAGGGCGAGCGGATCCTCACCGAGGTGCGCGCGGCCTACCTCGAGCGCGGCCAGCACTACAACGCCGCACTGGTCGCGCTCCACCTCGCCGCGCTCTACGCCCGCCAGGGCCGCAGCGCCGAGCTGCGGGCGCTGGCCGAAGAGATGGCCGCGATCTTCCTCGCCCAGGAGATCCCCGCCGAGGCGATGGCCGCGCTCGCGTTCTTCCGCCAGGCGGTCGAGCAGGACCGGGCGACCGAAGACCTGGTCGGCGGCGTCGCCCGCTTCCTCCAGCGCGCCCACACCGACCCCGCCCTCAAGTTCCACCGCGGCTGACCCGGTCGGCCTACCAGGCGATCAGCGACCAGTACAGGGCATAGAAGACCGTCCACGCGGCCGCGTGCGCGAGGTGCCGGCGGCGCGGACTCCAGCCGGCCAGCGCCCAGCGCGCGAGTCCGGCCGCGACCAGCACGGCGGCGCCGAAGCGGGCCAGGCGGGCGCCGGCGCTCGCGAGGAGGAACGCCGGCAGG
>CAZNIX010000268.1:0-7083 GCA_964573125.1 uncultured Thermoanaerobaculia bacterium | reverse complement strand
CCGCTCCAACCGCCTCCACCGCGTCCCGGCTACCCACTCCTACTCCAGGAGAGCCAGAAGTACCGCGTGAAGCTGATCTCGTAGCCGGTCTTGACGCTGTCCGCGACATACCAGGAGTCCGGGGCGTGGGGGAGCACCTCACGGCACAGGAAGGCGTGGATGCCGCCCTCGTCGAGCAGCGGCACCTGTCCGGTGTCGCGGAGGTTGGGGTCGGGCTCGTACTCGACCACGGCGGGCTTGCCCCGGATCGTCATCCGGAAGAGGCCGCGCACGGGGTCGGGTGAGGTGCCCTTCTTGTGGATCTTCCGGATCACGGGCGGCGCTTCTTCGGAGCGCTCGGCGGTCTCCTTGAGCTTCTTGATCTCAGCGGCCGTGTAGGCGCGTTCGGGGTCGATGCCCTCGAGGCGCAGCGGGCGCTCGACGGTGACCTTCCAGTAGCCGAAGGCGGCGTTGGGGAAGACTTTCGACTGATCGGTCTCCTCGAAGGCGAGGAAGACGTCGCAGATGCGCCGGGTGTCTTCGTCGGACAGCTCGCAGTTCTTCTTGCCCAGGTTCTTCCGCAGCGGTCGGAACCACTGGGTGGCGTCGATGAGCTGCACCTTGCCCTGCCGGTGCTCCGGCTTGCGGTTGGTCAACACCCAGACGTAGGTGGCGATGCCGGTGTTGTAGAACATGTTCAGCGGCAGGGCGACGATCGCCTCCAGCCAGTCGTTCTCGAGGATCCAGCGGCGGATGTTGCTCTCGCCCTGGCCGGCGTCGCCGGTGAAGAGCGAGCTGCCGTTGTGCACCTCGGCGATGCGGCTGCCAAGCGGCGTCTCTCGTTTCATCTTTGAGAGCATGTTGGCCAGGAACAGCATCTGGCCGTCGCTCGAGCGGGTCAGCAACGAGTACTCGGGATCGCCCGCATGCTCGATGACGAAGCGCAGGTCCTTGATGCCGCCCTTGCCACCCATGCGCTCGAGGTCGCTTTTCCAGCTCTTGCCGTAGGGCGGGTTGCTGAGCATGAAGTCGAACTCGTGCGACGGGAAGGCGTCGTTGGCGAGCGTCGAGTGCTCGGGTCCGCCGACGATGTTGTCGGCGGCCTCGCCCTCGCCCTTGAGCAGGAGGTCGGCCTTGCAGATGGCGTAGGTCTCGGCGTTGATCTCTTGGCCGTAGAGGTGGGTCGCGACCTCCTTGCCGTGCTCTCGCGCGAGCTGCCGGAGGGTCTCCTCGGCGACGGTCAGCATGCCGCCGGTGCCGCAGGCGCCGTCGTAGAGCAGGTACGTGCCGGACTCGATCTCGCCGGCGATCGGCAGGAAGACGAGCCGGGCCATCAGCCGCACCGCGTCGCGCGGCGTCCAGTGCTCGCCGGCCTCCTCGTTGTTCTCCTCGTTGAAGCGGCGGACCAGCTCCTCGAACACCGTGCCCATGCCGTGGTTGTCGAGGCCGGGGTGCTTGACCGAGCCGTCGCCGTGAAGGACCGGCTTGGGGCTGAGGTTGACGTCGGGGGAGAGGAACTTTTCGATCAGCGTGCCGAGGGCGTCGGCCTTCGAGAGGCGCGGGATCTGGTTGCGGAACTCGAAGTTGTCGAGGATGTCCTGGACGTTGGGCGAGAAGCCGTCGAGGTAGGCCTCGAAGTCGCTGCGGAGCTGCTGGCGGTTGGCGCGCGCCTGGAGGTCGCGCAGCGTGAAGTCAGAGGTGTTATAGAACTCCTGGCGGGCCGCATCCCGCAGCGGGCGGTCCTGATGGACGATCCCGGGCTTGTCGAGCTTGGCCTTCATCTCGAGCACGGCCTTCTTGGTCGGCTCGAGCACCGCGTCGAGCCGGCGGAGGACGGTCATCGGCAGGATCACGTCGCGGTACTTGCCGCGGACGTAGAGGTCCCGCAGGACGTCGTCGGCGATGCCCCAGAGGAAGTTGGCGATCCAGTTGAGCTGCGCGGCTTCCACGTCGGTCTCCGCCCCTCTTGACCCTCTCCGTTGGGTCGAGACCGCGGCCACGCTGGCCGCCCCCCACCCACCCGTGTCAGGAGTGGTCGCGTGATCGCCGGAATCGTCTCATGGATCGCAAGCGGAGGCCAGCCGGAGACCGCCGCTACTCCCGCGCTCCGCGCCGGGACCGCCCCTCGCCGGGCGGGGTGGGCTCGCGGACCTCGTCCTGGGCCGCGAAGGAGAGCTCGAACTGGGGCGTCCAGCTCGGTTCCGGAGGCGCCTGCGCTCGCAGCGCGGCGGCGAGGCCGTCGGCGTCCTCGGGGTTCGGCCACGGCAGGGCGCCCTGGTCGCGCAGCGCGGCGAGGCCCGGGCTCGCGTCCCCCGTCGAACGCACGTAGACCGGCACCAGGTGGACGCCCTTTAACTGCTCGACCGCACCGGCCCAGGTCCCGCCCTGGTTCGCTTCGGCGTTGACCACTAGTGCCGCATCCGACAGGGCGTAGACGACCTTGTTGCGCTGCATCGCGTGGCCGACGTTGAAGCCGGCCGCGGGGTCGTACGGCGAGGCCAGGACGAGCCGGCCGTCGAGGAGCAGGTCGCGGTTCTCGCGCTTCATCACGGCGCCCTCGAGACCGTCGGCCAGCACTCCCGCGGCCCGGCCGCCGGACTCGAGCGCGCCCCGCATCGCGGCCTGGTCGACACCCGGGGCGCCGCCGGAGACGAGGGTGCATCCGGCGCTCGCCGCGAGCCGGCCGATGCCGACCGTGAACTCGATCAGCGCGTCGTCGACCTTGCGCGACCCCACCACGGCCAGCCCGCCCGTCTCGAGGATCCCGACGTCCCCGCAGCCGTAGAGGATCGGCGGGGAGTCCTCCTTCAGGCGCGCCTTCAACCTGCGCGGATAGGCGCGATCGGCGCGGCTGACCACCCAGATCGCCCGCGCCTGCCAGCGCTCGACGGCCTGGCCGAGGAGGAAGCCCCGGTCCAGCAGACGTTCGAGCCGGGGCCGGTCGATCACGCTCCGGCACTCCTCGATCAGCCGGTCCCGGGACGGTGTCATGAGGTCGGCGGGTTGTCCGCCGATCTCCCGTAGGCGATGCGCGAGGCGCTTGTACTCCCCGGGGGTCAGGAGGTCGGGGGAGCGCTCGCCCCGGCCTGCGATCAGCGGGGCGGTCAGCAAGAGGATCGCCCGGGTGTTCGGGGAGAGCGTGGCGCTCATGAGCCCGATCCCGCCTGGGCGAGGACCAACGGCCAGACCTCGCCGCACCCGTGCGACCGCAGCAGCCACGCCGAGACGGTGAGCGTCCAGCGGGAGTCCACCAGGTCGTCGACGAGCAGAACGGGCTCGGCGAGCAACCCGTCGGCGCTCAGCCCGAGAGAGCCGTCGACGTTGCGCGCCTGCTGCGCGCTGTTGGCCATCCGCTTCTGCTCGGGGCGGTCGTCGGTCTTGACCAGGACGGGCTCGAACGGGAGCCCGAGCGAGGCGGCCAGGCGCCGGGCGAACTCAGGCACCAGGTCCGGATGGCGCCGCGACGGCACGCAGGTGACCCAGGTCGGGGCCGGTTCCGGCCGCCACTCCTCGAGCAGCTCGAGGCAGGCCGCCACGAGAGCGTCGCCGAATCGCCCGTCCTCGTACTTTCCCCGGCGCACGAGCGCGCCCCAGCCGGCGTCGCCCCACAGGCACAGGGCCTTTCCGGACTGCGCCCGGAGGCTCTCGTCGATCTTCCCGGAGAGGCCGAGCTGCGGCAGACCGCCGGCGGGCCATCTCAGGCGGGGCTCGATCGGCAGCCGAGCGCGCTTCAGGAAGGCGATCGCCTCCTGGACCAACTCGGGGTCCGGCGTCGCGGGAAGGGGTGGCAGATCCGGCCCGGCGCCCTGGCCTGGCTCGCCGTCGAGCGCGCGGATCAGGAACTCCATGTGCCCGGCCGGGAGATCGACGTACTCCTGCATCTGCCGCTGCTCCAGTCTCCGCAGCGCGGTGAGCCGGTCGGCCCGCTCCCAGAAGCTCTCGCCCAGGTGCGCCGCGGTGAGCTGCCACCTCGCGCCCTGCTTCGCGATCGGCGCCGGGGATTCGAGCGCCAGCAGCTCGAGGGTCTTCTCGACGCGGCCCTGGCCGACGTTGACGCGGGCGAGGAGCTGCGGCACGGAGAGCCCGGCCGGCTCCGCCTCCAGGGCCGCCAGCACCTCCTCGACCTGCGGGTCGGTCGGGAAGGCGGTGTCGATGAAGAAGTCGGTGATGTCGGTGTCCTCCTCGCCGCTCAACAGCACGCCGTACGCCGCATCCAGCGCGCGGCCGGCGCGCCCGACCTGCTGATAGTAGGCGACCACCGAGCCGGGCGCCTGGTAGTGGATCACGAAGGCGAGGTCGGGCTTGTCGAAACCCATCCCGAGGGCGGTCGTCGCCACCAGCGCCTTGACGCGGTTGTCGAGGAGCGCCTGCTCCAGCTCGGGCCGCCGGTCGCCCGTCTCGCCGGTGTAGGCCTCGACGCTCAGGCCGCGGGATCGCAGCCACTCGGCAACCTGCCCGGCGTCGCGGACCGTCAGCGTGTAGACGATGCCGCTCCCGGGCAGCGACGGCACGTTTCCCGCGAGCCACGCGAGCCGTTCCGCCCGGCTCCCCAGGCGCAGGGTCTGGAGCGCGAGCGACGGGCGGGCGAGGCCGCCCCGGGACACCGCGAGGTCGGGCCCGAGCACCCGCTCGAGGTCGGCGAGCACCCGGTCGTTCGCGGTCGCCGTCGTCGCCAGCAGGCGCAGGCTCGCCGGCAGGGAGCCGGCGATGCGTTCGAGGATGCGGTAGTGGGGCCGGAAGTCGTGTCCCCAGTCGGAGATGCAATGCGCCTCGTCGATCACCAGGAGCGCGAGGCCGCCGGCGATCCGTTCCAGCACCTCGGTCCGGAACCGCTCGTTCGCCAGCCGCTCGGGCGAGATCAGCAGCACGTCGACCTCGTCGCCCGCAACCGCCCGCTCGACCTCGTCCCAGTCGTCTCGATTCTCGGAGTGGATGGTCCGCGCGCGCACGCCCATCCGCTCCGCCGCCGCGATCTGGTTGCGCATCAGCGCCAGGAGCGGCGAGATCAGCAGCGCGGGGCCGCGCCCCGCCTCCCTCAGCAGCTTGATGGCGATGAAGTAGACGAAACTCTTCCCCCAGCCCGTCTTCTGGACCACCAGCGACCGCCCCGGGCCCTCGACCACGGCGTGGATCGCCTCCTCCTGACCCTCCCGGAACTCCGCGTCCGGCAGCCGGCAGCCGGCTCGCAGAAGGTCGAGGGCGCGGCGAGCGTCATAGATCAAACCGCGGCCTCCTCCGGGATCGCTCGATATCGCTCAGCCCGCCTCGCGAACGCTGGACCTCCCTTCTACAGGGCCAGCTTCAGACCTTCCCGCTCGGCCGCGTCGTTGAGCCGCTGGTCGAAGGCGAGGAACTGGACCGGCTGCTGCAGCCGCTCCCTCAACACCAGGCACGAGCCAAGCTGGATCGCGTCGCCGGCGCGCAGCGGATGGCGGAGCAGGAGGTTCCGCGCGCGGTGCACCACGGCCGGGCTCAGCTCGACCACGAAGAAGCTGGTGAATTCCTCCTTGGTCGCGGCGATGAGACGATCGAGCATCGCTGTGGAGATCGTGGCCTCGCGGTGCCGCCGCGAGAGCGCCGACACCAGCTCGACCTCCGTCAGCCGGCAGATTGCGCCCCTGGACTCGCGCTGGAGTCGTTCGACGGCCTCGGTCAGCGTCTCCTGGACAAACCGCTTGACCAGAGCGCTGGCGTCGAAGAAGACGATCAGAAGCGGTCCTCGCGATCCTCGATCAACGTCTGGGAGAGCGGCGGCCCGGGCAGGGCGACCGGCCGGAAGTCCGTCGGCTCCGCGCGCGTCGGCAAGGTGAGCAGGCCCTCGGCCGCCAGCTCGCGGAGCCGGGCGTCCAGGTCGCGCGCCGGCGGCGGCAGCGGCCGCAGCTCGGCGACCGGACGGCCGCGCTCCGTGACCAGGATCGTCGCCCCGGCCTCCACCTGCCGGAGGTAGCGGCCGAGGCGGTTCTTGAGCTCCCGGGCTCCGACGGTCGTCATGTGGCTATTGTGGCCACACCGGGTGCCTTCAGTCAAGCCACCCAGTTGTACTCACCGCTCGAGTATCTGCTTGAACCAGATTACCGCCGCCTCGCCTTCCTTGCGTGTCACCTCGTCGACGGTGCGGCTGTGGCGGATGCCGTTCCGAAGCGCAGCCAATTGGTCGAAGCGCTTGGCGAGGGTCTCCTTGTTCCCGAAGCGCTCCGCAAACAGGGGCCAGGACACCTTGCTCAGGATGGCCTCCTGAAGCTCGCGCAGGTCGGCGTATTCGAGCTTCCTCGACAGCGCACTGTAGTGGACCAGATCCAGCGCAGGGTCCCTCCTGGCGGCCGCCAGGAGGCGCTCCTCGATCTTCTGGAGGATGTGGGCCGGCAGCGAGGTGGATTCTCCGGCTACTGTCTCGTCGATCCTCCGGCGCAGGGACAGCTCCACCGCCTCGACATCCGCGTCGAGCTCGCGGAGCGGCGGCGGAAGGCCCAGCCGCTCCTTGATGAGGAGGTCTTCGATCGCCTCCTGGATGGTGCGCTGACGTTCGGCGAGGAATGCCTCGAAGTCGTCCGGGCCGAAAGGGTCGCGCCGAAGGAGGTCGAGCGCCGCTGGGGAGATGAAGTGTGACTCCAGGATCGCCCGCACCGTGGATTCACCGTTGTCGGCGATCAGCCCTGGGAGGTACGCGTTCGGCAGGCGGTCGCTAATGACCTTGCGGTTCGTGACGGCTGTGAGTGGGGTCCGGTTCAGGATGGAGTCGATGACACTGCCAAGCCCGTGCTCCCTACCCCAACTCTTGGGCACGATGTGGTGGTCATCGAGATCGCCGTGCTGGGGCACGTGCCCGCTCATCCAGTCGCGCGCGCCATGCAGGACGAGGAGGTTGAAGACGCCGTTGTACACGGACGTACCGCGCTTGGTCTCTCGCCGCAGGTCCAGCGTCTTGAACCGCGCTTGGAACTCGGCGATCAATGCAGGCGCGACTGCGTCGTCCTCGAGCCAGGCCTTCACGTCCAAGTAGTCGCGTGCGGTGGTGGACTCGACAGAGCCCGAATAGCGGTTCAGGAAAACGGGCTCTCCTCAACTTAGAGTGGGTAGCGGCGGGTCGAGCTGGATGCCGCCGCA
>CAZNIX010000267.1:0-7105 GCA_964573125.1 uncultured Thermoanaerobaculia bacterium | reverse complement strand
CGGAAGAGCAAGGCGGGAGTGCGCGGCGGCTGACGAGCGGTGCGCCGTCCGCCACTCGCACCCTACAAGCGCACCGCGTGCCCCGGGGGCGGCGCTCCTCACCCCGGACCGGGGGGGTGGCGGTCCATCCCGGGGGCGGCGCTCCTCACCCCGGCCCGGGGGGGTGGCGGTCCATCCCGGGGGCGGCGCTCCTCACCCCGGACCGGGGCGGGCCGGCAGGTGCAGTACACTGTCCGGAAATGGGACGCCCCTGCCTGCCCCCGGACACCCGCCGCTTCCCGAAACCCCGGCGCCCCAGCCGCGTAGTGGGCCGTGGGCGTGGCACGTCCCCTGCTTTCAACCCGATCCCGGAGTAGCCCGATGGCCATGGACAAACCTCGCGATCCCGCCGAGCTGCGCAAGCGCAAGATCCGCCGCATCGCGCTCGGCGTCACCGCCGCCGCGGCCATCGCGGCGGTCAGCGTCGCGGTCGCCAACTTCGAGCCCGCGGCGCTCGCGGTCGAAAAAGAGTCGGTCTGGTCCGAGGTCGTCCAGCGCGGCACCTTCGTCCGCCAGGTGCGCGGCCCGGGCACCCTGGTGCCCGAGACCATCCGCTTCGTCTCCGCCGCCGACGCCGGCCGCGTCGACGAGATCCTGGTCGAGGCCGGCACCGCGGTGTCCGCCGACACCGTGCTCGTCGAGCTGACCAACCCCGAGGTCGAGCAGGCGGCGCTCGACGCCGAGCTGCGGCTGCGCGAGGCCGAGGCCGCGCAGGCCGACCTCGAGGCGCGGCTGGCGAGCCAGCTCCTCGACCAGGAGGCGCGCGCGTTCGGCGCCGAGGCCGACCACGAGGCGGCCAAGCTCCAGGCCGACGCCGACGCCCAGCTCAACGCCGAGGGGCTGATCCCGGAGATCAACCTCAAGCGCTCGCGCCTGCAGGAGAGCCAGCTCGGCAAGCGGCGCGAGATCGAGCGCCAGCGGCTGGAGAAGACCGCCGAGCAGGCCGCGGCCCAGCTCGCCTCCGAGCGCGCGCGGGTCGAGCAGCTCCGCACCCTCTTCGAGCTGCGCCGCCGCCAGCTCGACGACCTCAAGGTCAGGGCCGGCCTCGACGGCGTGCTCCAGGTGATGGACCTCGAGGTCGGCCAGCGGGTGGCCCCGGGCGAGGTGCTCGCCCGGATCGCCCAGCCGCTGCCGCTCAAGGCCGAGCTGCGCATCCCCGAGACCCAGGCCAAGGACGTCGTCGTCGGCCAGGAGGCGGTGATCGACACCCGCAACGGCGTCGCCCCCGGGGTGGTCACGCGCATCGACCCGGCGGTGCAGCAGGGCTACGTGCTGGTCGACGTCCGGCCGACCGCCGAGCTGCCGCGCGGCGCCCGGCCCGACCTCTCGGTCGACGGCACGATCGAGCTCGAGCGCGTCGAGGACGTGCTCCACGTCGGCCGCCCGGCCTACGGCCAGGCCGAGAGCACGATCCAGCTCTTCAAGGTGATCGACGGCGGCGCCAAGGCGGTGCGCACCGACGTGCGCATCGGGCGCACCTCGGTCAACACGGTGGAGATCGTCGGCGGCCTCGAGGAGGGCGACCGGGTGATCCTGTCCGACCCCTCGGACTGGGACGGCCACGACGTGATCCGGCTCCGCTAGCGGCGCCGGCGACGACGATTCGGTGACGACACGGACGACCACGGAAGATCGCGGGCCGAGCCCGCCGGAGGAGCGGAAGCGATGACCGAAACGGAAGGCACCAACGGGGCCCTGATCCGGCTCGAAGGCGTGACCAAGGTGTTCTACACCGACGAGGTGGAGACCCACGCGCTGGCGGGCATCCACCTCGAGATCCGGCGCGGCGAGTACCTGTCGATCGCCGGACCGTCGGGCTGCGGCAAGTCGACGCTGCTGTCGATCCTCGGCCTGCTCGACACCCCGACCGACGGCGAGTACCACCTCAACGGCAAGCAGGTGGCGGGGCTCTCGTTCTCCGAGCGGGCGCGCATCCGCAACCGCGAGATCGGCTTCGTCTTCCAGGCCTTCAACCTGATCGGCGACTTGACCGTGTACGAGAACGTCGAGCTGCCGCTGACCTACCGCGGCATGCCCTCGGGCGAGCGCAAGCAGCGGGTGCAGGCCGCGCTCGAGCGGGTCGGCATGGCGCACCGGATGAAGCACTACCCGTCGCAGCTCTCGGGCGGCCAGCAGCAGCGCGTGGCGGTCGCGCGCGCGGTGGTCGGCAAGCCCTCGATCCTGCTCGCCGACGAGCCGACCGGCAACCTCGACTCCAACAACAGCGAGGCGGTGATGGAGCTGCTGTCCGAGCTGCACGGCGAGGGCGCCACCATCTGCATGGTCACCCACGACCCGCGCTACGCGCGCTACGCCAAGCGCACCGTCCACCTCTTCGACGGCCGCATCGTCGAGGAGGAGGAGGGCCCGGCCCGCGAGCGCGAGGAGCGCGAGCTGGAGCAGGCGGGCTACGAGATTTCCTAGCTCCGGTAGCAAGGCCGATGATCGCGCTGCGCAACGTCGAGAAGTTCTACCGCACCGGCTACGGCCAGGCCTGGGTGCTGCGCCGGATCGACCTCGACATCGGCGAGGGCGAGTTCGTCACCATCATGGGCCCCTCGGGCGCCGGCAAGTCGACGCTGCTCGCGATCCTCGGCCTGCTCGACTCCGAGTGGTCGGGCGAGTACCACCTCGCCGAGCGGCCGGTGCACGCGCTCAAGCCCAAGGAGCGTGCGAAGCTGCACAAGGAGACCGTCGGCTTCGTCTTCCAGAGCTACCACCTGCTCGACGACCTCACGGTCTACGAGAACCTCGAGCTGCCGCTGACCTACCGCAACGTGCCGCGCGCGGACCGCCAGTCGCTGGTCGCCGACGCCCTCGACCGCTTCCAGATCGTCGCCAAGCGCGACCTCTTCCCGAGCCAGCTCTCGGGCGGTCAGCAGCAGCTCGTCGGGGTCGCCCGGGCGGTGATCGGGCGGCCCCGGCTGCTGCTCGCCGACGAGCCGACCGGCAACCTCCACTCGGCGCAGGGCGAGGAGATCATGCGCCTGTTCAAGGAGCTCAACGACGCCGGCACCACCATCGTCCAGGTCACCCACTCGGAGCGCAACGCGGCCTGGAGCGACCGGGTGATCCAGCTCGAGGACGGCTGGATCGTCGCCCCCGAGCGGGTCGCCGTCGCGCCGGAGGCGCGCCCGATCGGCTCCACCGCGCCGGAGGCGCGCCCGATCAGCTCCACCGCGCCGGAGGCGCGCCCGATCGGCTCCGCCGCGCCCGCGGCGCGATGAGCGGCCGCGGCGGCGGCGCCCCGGCGCTGCTCATCGCCGACGACCAGCGCGACGTGCTCGAGGCCCTCGACCTCCTGCTCCGGGGCGAGGGCTACCGGGTCGAGACCGCGGCCTCGCCGGCCCAGGTGCTGGCGGCGGTCGAGGGCGCCGAGCTCGACGCCGTGCTGATCGACCTCAACTACACCCGCGACACCACCTCCGGCCGCGAGGGGCTGGCGCTGCTCGAGGAGCTGCGCCGCCGCGATCCGCACCTGCCGGTGGTGGTGATGACCGCGTGGGCGAGTGTCGAGGTCGCGGTCGCGGCGATGCGCGGCGGCGCCCGCGACTTCATCGAAAAGCCGTGGGACAACGCGCGCCTGCTCTCGGTGCTGCGCACCCAGGTCGAGCTGGGCCGGGCGCTGCGCCGCGGCGAGCGCCTCGCGGAGGAGAACCGGGCGCTGCGCGCGGGCGGCGGCGAGGAGGAGGCGTTCATCGCCGGCGCGCCGGCGATGGCGCCCGTGGTCGAGCTGATCGAGCGCGTCGGCCCCTCCGAGGCCAACGTCCTGATCACCGGCGAGAACGGCACCGGCAAGGGGGTGGTCGCGCGCCGCCTGCACGCGGTCTCGCGCCGCGCCGCCGCGCCGCTGGTCACGGTCAACACCGGCGGCGTCCCCGAGTCGCTGTTCGAGAGCGAGCTCTTCGGCCACGTCCGCGGCGCCTTCACCGACGCCAAGAGCGACCGCGTCGGGCGCTTCGAGCTGGCGGACGGTGGCACTTTGTTCCTCGACGAGATCGCGAACATCGCGCCGGCCCAGCAGGCCAAGCTCCTGGGCGTCCTCGAGACCGGAGAGTTCGAGCGCGTCGGCTCCTCGCGCACCCAGCGGGTCGACGTGCGCGTGGTCTCGGCGACCAACTCCGACCTCGCCGCCGAGGTCGCCGCCGGCCGCTTCCGCAAGGACCTGCTGTTTCGCCTCCGCACGGTCGAGATCCCGCTGCCGCCGCTGCGCGACCGCCGCGAGGACATCCCGGCGCTCGCCGCCCACTTCCTCGCCCGCCACGCCCGCCGCTACCGCAAGGAGCTGGCCGGCTTCAGCTCGGAGGCGCTCAAGGCGCTCGCCGCCCACCCCTGGCCGGGCAACGTGCGGGAGCTGGACCACGCGGTCGAGCGCGGCGTCCTGATGGCGCGCGGCGAGCGGGTGGCGGCGGCCGACCTCGGCCTCGGCGCCGGCGGCGCCGCCGCCGGCGACGGCGCCGCCGCGGTCGAGGAGATGACGATCGAGGACGTCGAGCGCCTGCTCATCCGCAAGGCGCTCGGCCGCTTCGACGGCAACGTCAGCCGCGCCGCCGACCTGCTCGGCCTCTCGCGCAGCGCGCTCTACCGGCGGCTCGACAAGTACGGGTTGTGACGGCGGCGCGGCGCCTCCGACCGGGCGCGCGCGCCGCCCGCGAAGAATCACGGCCCACAGGTTTCCCAGGCCCGGCGGTCGCCGCGCTCGAACCCGTCGTAGAAGATCTCGTCCTCGCAGACGTCGCCGACGCCGTTGCCGTCGACGTCCTCCTGGCACGGATTCGCGCGGTAGACGCAGTTGTCGCAGAGGTCGCCCACGGCGTCGTCGTCGACGTCGCACTGGCGCGGATTGAAGACGTTCGGGCAGTTGTCGGCGTCGTCGCCGATGCCGTCGCCGTCGCCGTCGGGCGGCTTCTGCTGGGCGGGGAGGATGCCGTGCGCGGCCAGGAGTTGGTCCTCCGTGCTCAGGACCTTGACCTGCGGCATCGGCGGCGGCGTGACGCACGCCGGCTCGCAGGACAGGTCCCAGACCCCGGGCGCGAAGTTCGAGGTCGGGGGCAGCGGCGGGTCGGCCACGCCGTCGCAGTCGCCGTCGGTGACCGCCCCGGGCTGGAGCCGGAGCACCCGCAGCAGGATATCCGGCTGGTAGACCCAGCGCCCGGTGAGGAAGTCGAGCGTCACCTGCGGCGCCGGGTCGAGCACCCGCGTCTGGGGCGGGTTCTGGCGGGTGAAGACCAGCTTCGGGACCACCGGCAGGGTCGAGCTGAACGTGCCGCCGCTGGGGCAGGCGCCGGCGATGGTCATCGATCCCTGCGGCTGCGGCGCGAGGCTCGACAGGCAGGCCCGGACGTCCCACAGCTCCGGGTTCTGGCCGCCGTTGTAGGTGACCGTGATCGGCTGGATGCTCACCAGGTTGAGCGCGACGATCTCGATCGGGATCGTCGCCGGCCCAGGCATCGGCGCCGTCGCCAGGCGCTCGACAACGGTGTCGGTCGGGAACAGCGACGGCGCCGTCGGCGGTCCGAGGTCGGGCAGCGGGTCGCCGCCGAGCACGATCGTGCCCACGAACGGGTCCGAGCCGGGGTCGAAGAAGCCGGCCGGGATCGGGTTCGCCGAAAGGTCGTCGAACGTGGTGCCGCCGCCGGGCGTGGTCCACACGTCGATCCCGGGCAGCACGTCCTGGGCGGAGAGTGGCGCCGCGGCGCCGGCGAGCATCGCTACGGCAAAGCACGCCCCGAGCCTCGGCGCCGCCGCTCGCCGCACTGGGGCGAGCGGGGACGTCCCGGCGGCCACCGGCGGGCTCTTCTGCACTGCGAGTCTGAGCATCTGGCTCCTCCCTGCCGTGATCCTCCGGTCGGAACGCCCTCCCGGGGAAGGTGAGCGCCTGAGCGGGCGCCGGGTTCAGCGTACGCTCGAGTCGGCATCGGCTCTGCGACGGGATTCGCCGGCGGATCGCGGTTTCTGACATCGACCCCGGTGCGCGCGGGCGGACCGCCGCCAGGGCGAGCGAAAAAGCCTGCTATTCTGGCTGGCGCCATCGTGCTTCCTTCGCTGAGCAACGACCGCGCGGCCGAGCTGGTCTCGCGGGCGCTCGCAGGGGATGAGTCGGCGCTCGCGCGGCTGGTCGATCGACTGACCCCGGTGATCCAGGCCCGGGTCGCCCGCGCCCTGCTCTGCCGCGGGCTTCCCGATCGCCGGGGCAGCGTGCGCGCGCAGGTCGAGGACCTCTGCCAGGAGGTCTTCCTGATGCTCTTCCGCGACGGCGGCCGGGTGCTGCGGAGCTGGGAGCCGGAGCGCGGCCTGTCGCTCGACAACTTCGTCGGCCTGATCGCCCGCCGCCGGGCGCTCTCGTTCCTGCGCGGCGGCCGGGGCGGCGGCCGCGCCGAGGAGCCGGCGCCCGACGACGAGCTGGAGCGCGCGGCGCCCGAGGGCGGGCCCGAGCTGGGCGCGCTCGGCCGCGAGCAGCTCCGGCTCCTGCTGCGGCGCCTGCAGGAGGAGGTCAGCCCGCTCGGCTGGCACCTGTTCCAACTGCTGCTGGTCGAGGAGCGCCCGCTCGCGGAGGTCGAGCGCTCGACCCGGATGAGCCGCGACGCACTCTACGCCTGGCGCAGCCGGCTGCGGCGGCACGCCCGGCGGCTGCTCGACGAGATCGGTCAGAAGCCGAGCGCGAACCGCGAATGAACTTGGAGGACGGAGGTCGATGAACGACGACGAGCTGCTCCGGCGCCTGGCCGATGCGGCGCGTGAGGAGGGACCGGGGGAGCGCGAGGGGCTCGACCCGCGCTGGGACGAGCTGGCCGCGGGCCGCCTGTCGGAGGAGGAGGAGGAGGCGCTGAAGCGCGAAGCGGAGGGCTCGACGGCGGCGAGGGAGGCCCTGGCGGCTTTCGCGCCGCTCGGCGCCGAGTTCCGGGCGCGGGTCGTGCGGGACTCGCAGGAGCTGCTCACCGTGCCGGCGCCCAGGGGCGCGGAGGGTGAGCGGCTCGGCGCCGCCCGGCGCGCCCAGGGCGGACGCTCCGAGGCGCGGCGCCGGCCGCCGCGGTCGTTCCGCCTGCGCCGCTGGTGGCCCGTGGCC
>CAZNIX010000266.1:0-7139 GCA_964573125.1 uncultured Thermoanaerobaculia bacterium | reverse complement strand
CCTGAAGACTATCCCCGTCGTGGTCCTGACGACCTCGCAGGCGGACGAGGACGGCGAGCGACCGGAGGAGCGGGGCGAGCGGGAGGAGGGGGACGGGCGGGCCGACCGGGACGAGGCGTCCGAGCGGGACGAGCGGCGGGAGCGGGACGAGACCGCCGGGGAGGAGCCGGCGGGAGGCGTCGCGCCGTCGTCGACGGGCGGCGACGGAGTGAGCCGCGCGATCCACCGGCTGACCGGCCGCGAGGCGCCGAGCGCCGAGGAGGTCGACGCCTTCCTCGCCGAGCACGAGGTGCCGATCCGCGAGGGGACGACGACCACCTTCCTCTGGCGCGGCGAGGCCGACCGGGTGCTGCTCCGGCACTGGATCTACGGGCTGCCGTCCTCGCACCGCTTGAAGCGCATCGCCGGCACCGACCTCTGGTGGGCGACGCTCGAGGTGCCGGAGCGCTCGCGCATCGAGTACAAGTTCGAGGTCGTCGCGGACGGCCGCCGCCGCCTCCGCCGCGACCCGTTCAATCCCCACACCGCGCGCGACCCGTTCGGCAGCAACTCGGTGCTCCACGGCGTCGGCTACCAGACCCCGCCGTGGACCCGGCACGCCCCGCGGGCGCGCCCGGGCGTGCTCGAGGAGATGGCGATCCCGAGCGAGGCGTTCGGCGAGGAGCGCCGGGTGGCGGTGTACCTGCCGGCGCGGCTGCGGCGCAGCCGGCGCTATCCGCTGCTGGTGGTCCACGACGGCGCGGACTACCTGCGCTACGCGGAATTCGGCACCGTGCTCGACAACCTGATCGACCGCCTCGAAGTCGCGCCGCTGGTCGCGGTGCTCACCTCGTCGCCCGACCGCCTGCGCGAGTACGCCGCCGACCGCCGCCACGCCCGCTTCCTCGCCGAGGAGCTGGCGCCGCGGGTCGCCGAGGCGTTCCCGATCGAGGACGACCCCGCGCACCGCGGCCTGATGGGCGCTTCCTTCGGCGCCGTCGCCGCGCTCCACGCCGCCTGGAGCTACCCGGGGCGCTTCGGCCGGCTGCTCCTGCAGTCGGGGTCGTTCGCGTTCAGCGACATCGGCCGCCACCGGCGCTCGCGGGCGTTCGACCCGGTGGCGAAGTTCGTCAATGCCTTCCGCGACGCCCCCGGCCGCCCGGCCGAGCGCCTCTACGTCACCTGCGGCCGCTACGAGTCGCTGATCTACGAGAACCGGTCGCTCGTGCCGCTGCTCCAGGAGGCGGGCATGGAGGTGCGCTACCGCGAGGCGCGCGACGGCCACAACTGGCAGAACTGGCGCGACCGGCTGCGCGGCGGGCTGTCGTGGCTGTTTCCGGGGCCGCTGTGGATGGTGTACGAGTGACGCGCCACCCTGCAAAATCACCACCGGATGGATAGATTCTAACCACTCGGTGGTGATTTCTCAGGCTCGTCGAGCTGCGACGGGTCGGCGGGCGCCGCGAGGACGAACACCCCGTGCGTGTACTCGGGGTCGTAGTCGTTGGTCGCCTGCGCGAGGTCGAACCAGAAGTCCCAGGCGGCGTCCAGCTCTTCGTCCGTCATCTCGCGCAGGTTGAGGTCGTCCTCACTGAGCATCTGCATCGCGCTCTCCCTCGCCGGGCGGCGTCCGGGGCAGCAACTCCACGGCCAGCTCGCAGAGCCGGGCGTGGGCGGTCGGCAGGTCGAGCGCGGCCAGCCTCGATCCGCGTGCCGCCCGCAAGTAGTCCGCCGACGCGCGCTCGTAGCGTAGCAGGCGGCCGCGGTCCGCCTGCTGCAAGCGGTCGGCTTCCCGCGCCAGGGCGATGACCACCGCGTCGCGTCCGGCGCCGGCGAGGGCGGCGCGGACACAAGGCCGCTCCGAGGGCCGTCCGAACTCCGGCGTGAGGGCGAGCACGCGATCGGGATCGGTCGTCAGCTCGAGCTCGCGCTCGGGGGGCAGGAGCCGCGCCAGCTCGCCGATCACTGCGTAGTCCTTGGCCCGCTGGGTCTGCTTGACGCGGATCAGCGGCTCGACGCCGATGACGCGCAGGCCGCCGTCGGCCGGCGTGAACAGCGCCTCGATCTCCTCGGCGGAGAGCCGCGGCGGCCGGGACACGAAATCGCAGCGCGCCCGCCTGCCGCCGGGGTCGGCGAACTCGAAGTGGCTCGACCACCCGCCTGCGAGCCAGCGCACGTCGAGCGGGGCCGAGGGCCGGTAGCGGGCGCCGCGCCGCGCGAGCACCTCCAACACCCGGCCGCAGGCTTCCGGCGTCTCGCGCAGGACCCAGTCGCCGTCCTTGCTCATGATCGCGAGCCGGTAGTAGACGACCGCCTGCCCGGAGGCGAGGAGCGCGATCGGGCCGCCGGCGTTGAACTCCTCGGTCAGCTCGAAATAGAGGTTGCGCACCGCGACGGATTATAGGGGCGGCGGTTCGGGCACCCGGTACAGGTGGAACGTCCCGGCGGCGTAGCCGTGGTCCTCGCCCCCGGCGATCTCCGCGGCGAGCCCGGACCAGTCGCGGGCGGCGCGCCGGAAGGTCTCGGGGCGGAAGAGGTCGGCGGGGTCGGCGGCGAGGACGGCCGGCGCCACGCGCTCGACCGTGACGTTGAGCGCGTACCAGCCGGGCTCGATCGGCGTGCGCGGCGTGACCGGGCGCGCCCGGGGGAGGTAGGCGGCGAGCTCGGCGGCAGTGACCGCGGGCATGGCGACGCCGATGGAGTCGATGCCGCGCCGTTCCATCTCGGCGGCCAGCGCGAGGAAGTTCTGGTGGTACTCGAGGTTGGTGTCGCCGAGGGCGAAGCGGGTCGGGTTGTGCCGGCCCAGCCACCAGGTGTTGGTGGCGGACATCCAGAGCGGGGCGAGGGCGAGCGACTCGGCGGCGAGGAGGAGGCTGAGGACGGTGGCGCGGAGGCGGGTGCGGGCGGCCCAGGCGGCGGCGGGGAGGTAGAGGAGGCGGGGGACGGGGCGCGCTCGGAGTCGCCAGGGTCGGTAGGCGCGCCCCTCGACTGCCCCCGCGCGGTCCCGGGCTCGGCGCCTGGGAAGGTACGTTGAGCGCGGGGTCAGACGCCCCCGGGGGCGGGGCTCCCGGAGACGGCTCCTCGGCGGTTCCATCGGCTTGGCCGACAGGGTGAGTGGACCTCCGCAAGCGGGGGAGGAGGGAGGTGAGGAAGAGGACGAGGGTTACGAGGATCGGCAGGGGGGTTTTGAGCGCGAAGACGGCGGGGAAGTACCACCAGCGGCCGCGGGCGGTGACGGCGCCGAAGGCGTAGCTGTTGTAGACGCCCTCGGCGTCCTGGGCGCGGACGCCGAGCAGGCCGGTCGCCCACTGGGCGAGGCCGGGGCTGGCGCGCTCGACGGCGAGCAGGGGCCGCTCGAAGAGCCGGAGCCGGTCGCCGACATGGAGGGTGGCGCGGTTGTCGACGTAGGCGCGGAGCGCGGCGCGGCCGCGCTCGGGGTCGTGGCGGCGGTTGGCGACGCGGTAGGTGAGGTCGAGGAGGCCGAGGGCGACGAGGAGGGTGAGGCCGAGGTGGAGCAGGCGGCGGACTGTCGACGCTCCCGGCCGCGGGGCGAGCGCGACCGCGGCGGCGGCGGTGGGGAGGAGCAGGACCCCGGAGAGCTTGGCCGCGAGCGCCAGGCCGAGGGCGGCGCCGAGGGCGGCGGCGCGTAGCCAGCCGGGGCGCTCGAGGTAGGCGCAGCCGGCGAGCAGCGTGAGGACGAGGCCGAGCGCGAGCGCGGCGTCGGTCTGGACGGCCGCGAGGTGGGGGAGGGTGGAGAAGGAGAGGCCGAGCAGGAGCGCGAGGACGAGGCCGGTCCGGGCGCCGGCGGGGCCGGGCCCGGCGAGGCGGCGGCCGAGCGCCCGCGCCGCTGCGAGGAGCGGCAGGACGACCCCGATCAGGATCGCCGTGCGCGCGGCGAGGCGGATGCGCCGCTCGCGCGCCGGGTCGGCGAACACGAACTGCGCCGCCGGGTAGGCCGCGGTCACCGAGGTCGGCGCGACGGGCGGCCCTGCGAGCAGCGGCAGCGCCGCGACCATCTTGACCAGCGGCGGGTGCTCCCAGTTGACCAGGTTCTCGCCCCGGGCGAGCGCCTGGTAGCCGGCGAGCAGGTGGTAGGGCTCGTCGTAGGTCAGCGACTGGCGGTCGATCGCCGCGAGCTGGAGGAGGACCGCGAGCGCGAGCGCGGCGGCGGCCGCGGCGGCGCCGCCGCCCCGGCGTACAATCGTCGCCAGGAGGTCCTCCATGGCCGAGATCACCCGCCGGATCGGGCTGTCGTTGGGCGCCGACATCTGCTGGCCGATCTGCTTCGAGGAGATCGTCTCCCGAATCGGGCCGATCCGCTACGGCGGCGACAGCGTCCGGCTCGCGGTCGAGCGGGTGTCGATCGAGCCTTTCGACCTCCGCCAGCCGGTCCGCTACGACGTCGTCATCGATCGCCTGACCCACTGGTACCACACCAGCCGGGAGTGGATCAAAAAGGCGGTCATCATGAACGACGTCTACGTCTTCAACAACCCCTGGTCGGTGCAGGCGATGGAGAAGCACACCGCCTACACGGCGATGATGCGCCTCGGCCTGCCGGTGCCCGAGACCTGGATGGTGCCGCCCAAGGCCTACGAGCCGACGCCCGACCTCGAGCCGACGCTCTCCCGCTACGCCCGCCCGTTCGACCTCGGCACGATCGGCGCCGCCCTCGGCTACCCGCTGTTCATGAAGCCGTACGACGGCGGCGCCTGGCGCGGGGTGAGCCGGATCGACGACGAGGCGCGGCTGCGCTCCGCCTACGAGGAGAGCGGCAAGCTCGTGATGCACCTCCAGAAGGCCGTCGAGCCGTTCGACCTCTTCGTGCGCGTGATCGGCCTCGGCCCCCAGGTCTACCCGGTGCGCTACGACCCCGCGGCGCCCCTCCACGCCCGCTACGCGGTCGACTTCAACTTCCTCTCCGGCGAGGAGGCGGCGCTCCTGCGCGACATGGTGCTGACGATCAACGCGTTCTTCGGCTGGGACTTCAACTCCTGCGAGGCGCTGCGCGGCGCCGACGGCGTGCTGCGCCCGATCGATTTCGCCAACGCCTGCCCGGACAGCCAGGTGACCTCGCTCCACTACCACTTCCCGTGGCTGGTCAAGGCCAACGTCCGCTGGTCGGCGTTCTGCGCCGTCACCGGGCGGCGGGTGCGCCACACCCTCGACTGGGGGCCGTTCTTCGAAATCGCCGGCCGCGACGATTTCTCCTACCGCGACAAGCTCGCCGCCTACGGCCGGATCGCGCGCGAGCGGCTCGACGAGGAGCGCTTCGGCGCGTTCTGCGCCGAGCACCTCGCCCACCTCGACGAGGTGGCGTGGGAGTTCTTCGGCGGCGACACCGCGCGCGACGCCGTGCACCAGAAGGTCAAGGCGCTCTACCCCGCGCACGAGGTCGAGCAGTTCACGAACCACTTCTGGGGTCTGATCCAGTTCTGGCGCAAGACCGAGCGCGACAGGCTCGACGCCGCCCGTCCGCCGGCTCCCGCCGCCGCCCCTCGCAGCGCCGCCGGCTCCTGACTCGCCGGTCGAGTGACCGGTCCGGAAACGGCCGGACCTCCCGCGCCCGTCGCCGTAGCATTCGGGCCGCCGTCGGGGCGACGCCCCCGGTGACCCGCTATGCGAAACATCGTCGTTGACATTCCGTATCAGGCGATGTATCGTCGGCGTCCGACGGAGATCTGAGAATGATCGACGACACCGACCACCAGATCCTGAGCCTCCTCCAGGACGACGCCCGGCTGCCCAACGCCGAGATCGCGCGCCGGCTGGGGATGGCCGCCTCCGCGATCCACGAGCGCATCAAGAAGCTCGAGGCGCGCGGCCTGATTCAGGGCTACGAGGCGCGGCTCGACCCCGGCCCGCTCGGTCGCAAGCTCCTCGCGTTCATCTTCGTGCGCTCCGACGAGCTGCCCGGCCAGGCGGTCACCGGCGACGCGCTGGCGGCGATCCCGGAGGTGCTCGAGGTCCATCACATCGCCGGCGAGGACTGCTATCTGGCGAAGGTCCGGTGCGCCGACACCGACGAGCTGGGGCGCCTCCTGCGCGAGCGCTTCGGCACCATCCCGTCGGTGCGCTCGACGCGGACGACGATCGTCCTCGGCACGCTCAAGGAGAGCGGCAAGCTCCCGCTCCCGGAGCGCCCGGCAGCGGAGGAAGTGGGCCATGACTGAGACCATCGAGCGCGCGCTCGCCGCGGCGGCGCCGCGCTGGAAGCTGCTCGCCGCGTTCGGCGCGGTGTACCTGATCTGGGGCTCGACCTATCTCGCGATCCGCTTCGCGATCGACACCCTGCCGCCGTTCCTGATGGCCGGCGTGCGCTTCCTGGTCGCCGGTACGGTGCTCTACCTCGTGGCGCGCCTGCGCGGCGCGCCGCGGCCGCGCCGCCGCGAGTGGCGCTCGGCGCGGGTGTTCGGCGGCCTGCTGCTCCTCGGCGGCAACGGCGGCGTGGTGTGGGCGGAGAAGACGGTGCCCTCGGGCATCGTCGCGCTCCTGGTCGCCGTCGAGCCGCTCTGGATCGTGCTCCTCGACTGGCTGCCGCCGCGCCCGGCGCGCCCGGGCGCGCGGGTGCTCGCCGGGCTCGGCATCGGCTTCGCCGGCGTCGTGCTCCTGATCGCGCCGTGGCAGACCTCGGCGAGCGCGATCGACCCGGTGGGCTCGGTCGTGGTGGTGCTCGCCGCGGCCTCGTGGGCGGCGGGCTCGCTCTACAGCCGGCGGGCGCCGCTGCCGCGCTCGCCGCTCCTGACCACCGGCATGCAGATGCTCGCCGGCGGCGCGCTCCTGACCGCGACCGGCCTCGGCGCCGGCGAGGCGGCGCGCTTCGACCCGGCGGCGGTGTCGCTCGCCTCGGTCGCCGCGCTCGCCTATTTGGTGGTGTTCGGCTCGCTCGTCGCGTTCACCGCCTACGTCTGGCTGGTCCGCCACGCCCCGGCGCCCAAGGTCGCGACCTACGCCTACGTCAACCCGGTGATCGCGGTCGTCCTCGGCTGGGCGCTCGCCGGCGAGCCGTTCGGCGCGCGCACGCTGCTCGCGGCGGCGGTGATCCTCGGCGCGGTGGCGCTGCTCTCGGTGGTGCGGCACGGGGGCGGTGGGGCGGCGGCGGAAGTCACGGCGGAGCGCCGCGCGCGCCGCGGCCCGGCCTGGCCGCCCTGGCCCCGCCC
>CAZNIX010000265.1:0-7142 GCA_964573125.1 uncultured Thermoanaerobaculia bacterium | reverse complement strand
TGCAAGCACTGAAGCGCGAGCTTCTCTGGGCAGAGTGGGCCACGGAGCTCCTCGCCGGCGTCCCACCCGATCAGTTCGCCCAGGCCCCGAAGAACTCCTCCCGAAGCCTGCCGATGAAAGCGTGCTCGGCCAGCCGGTAGTAGATCGTCTGTGCGTCGCGCCGGCTGCTGACCAACCCGCGCGCTCTCAGCTTGGACAGGTGCTGCGAGACCGCCGACACCGAAACTCCCAAGAGCTCCGAAAGGTCGGAGACGCTCACCTCGTTCAGACTCTCCAGCAGGTAGAGCAGCTTCAGCCGAGTCGCGTTTCCCGCCAGCTTCATCAGCTCTGCCGTGTCGTCGATCCCCGCGGCGCCGGTCAGCTCGCTGGCCGTCACCTTCGCCCTTGCACTCCGCGTTGCCTGCGCCATCCTCTTCCTCCCGCCGTCTCCGGCCTACCGATGGTGGTCGGCCGCTGAACCGATTGTAGCTCAGAAGGGCCGGGTCAACCGGCCGATCAGCTCGCCGCCAGTGGTGTCCGATCCCAGGAGGAGAAGCGCAACAAAGCCACTTCGCGGAACCCACAGTCCAGGCAGGTGGTGCGGGTGCTTCTCACGAGTCGGCGCGCTGGTCGAATGAGTTGCCGGCCCGGCGAACCAGAGCGCGAAGCTCGTCCACTCGATCGGCCGGCACCGCCAGCGTGTACCGCCTGCTGAGGTCCTCTGCCGGCTCCTCGCCTTCACCAGGGGACCACGTACCGGGGACGGGCCCCTGCCGGCGGTAGTAGACGACTGCCTCGGGACCGTTCCAGGCGCCGCTGGGAGCTCACACGAGTCAGCCTCGGACCGCCTGCCGCTCCTCGCCACAGTAGAGCGGCTCCCGAGCGTGCCACTCGTGCTGGAGGCCCCGCATGAGGAGCGCCGAATCGAAACGGACCGAGCCCTCCGGGAACCGCTGCCGATCCTCGAAGAACGACGACTCCACCTGCCGGACGGCGAGCGGCCTGACGTGCCACCCGTGGGTTCGCAGCTCGAGGCCGTCCAACCTGCCGCCCTCCGCGGACGGCGAGTAGCCGAGCGATCCGGCCTCGAAGAAGGCCGACGCCTCCGCCACCGAGCCGAAGGCGCTCGTTGCGGGCAACCGATCGGCCGCGTCGGCCTCGACGGAGAGGATCGGCGTACCGTCCCGACCCCTCAGGCGGACGGCGTAGTGATCGCCCTGCTCGTCGACCTCGAAACGAGCGAGGTGGTGTCGTCCTGGGAAGAGCCGGCCGCCGGCAAGCGCGTTCAACGTCGAGGTCGTGTCCCGTCGCGGGATGAAAACGCCTTCGCCGCCGCCAGGCAGGAGCACGGCGATCCGATGCGCCGCGTTCTCCGAACCGATGCCGAAGACGCGGGGCACGAACCGCGGACGGATCTCGCGCAGTCGAATCAGGCAGATCCCGCCGATGCCGACGCCGTCGACGAGCTTCGGGCGCAGGGGCGCCGGCAGCACCCGCTGGAGCGCATCTGGCTCGACCTGGAAGTTGACCAGGATGCGCCGGTCGATCACGCCGCGGACGGCTGGAATCTTCATGATGGCCTCGGCCTCCTCGGGGTGGGACGCTGCTCCCAGCATACCCGACGGCCACGGATCAGCTCCCCCCGCGCCGGAGACCGCGTCCACTCCAGCACACTTCCGCCGCCCGCGCCTCTGGCCCGCTCGCCCGCCTTCGATTCGAGGCCGGCCGGCAGATCGCGGTCGACGCTCTCGGCCAGAGCCTGGTGAGCGGCGATTTCAGGGGGACGGCGACGTTCGGCGCCGGCGGGCCCAACGAGGCGGTCCTGACCAGCGCCAGTGCCGTGATCAAGTCGTCGTGCGCTCCGACGCGACTCTGAAGGCGCCCGGCCGCTTGTCGGCGTCATCGAGGCCGCATCTCGGTTGCATCCTTCAGGCCGGCGCGTCGTCTTCCGGAGCGGGTCCGCGCAGGGAGCGCGGATCACTCACTGCGAGGCAAAGCCGATGACGACCACCCCCGACGTCTCCGCCGCGAGCGCTCCGGTCCGTGTTCTCGACGTCGAGCTGCTCGCGCTCGATCTCTCCACCTGCACCCGCTGCACGGGGTCGCTCGCCCATCTCGAGACGGCCGTCGAAGCGGTGCGGCAGGTGGCCGAATGGACCGGCGTCGAGCTTCGCGTGCGGAAGATCCGGATCGACTCCGAGCAGGAGGCGCTCCGGCATCGGTTCACCAGCTCACCCACGATCCGCGTCGCCGGCCGCGACATCGCGCTGGAGACGCTCGAGAGCCGTTGTGAGAGCTGCACCGAGCTGTGCGGCTGTGCGGAGGGCACGAGCTGCCGCGTCTGGCGCTACCGCGGAGCGGAGCACGACCAGGCACCGATCGGCCTGGTCGTGGAGGCACTGCTGCGCGAGATCGTGGGAGCCGCTCCGGCGGCGCCCGCGCCTCAGCCCGAGAACGCCCTCGAGCTGCCGGAGAACTTGAGACGTTTCTTCGCCGGTCGGGCCGCGCTCGCCGCCGCCGCACCCGCCGGCTGCTGCCCGCCGGCGGAGCGGGCGACCTGTTGCGCACCGGAAGAGAAGGCCTCCTGCTGTTCCGATACAGGAAGCGATTGCGGGTGTCGATGAGAGCGGGAGCCGCCGGCGCCGGACCAGCCGCTTGCGTCCTCTTCGCGGCTCCTCCGTCTTCTCGGGCAGATCCGTGCGCGAAGCGCCGACCGCGAGGCGAAGGATCGGCCTGGAAAGGAACGAATCGAGGCGGCAGAGCCGCGAGAAAGGAAACCGCATGTTGACCGAGACCACCCCGGACTTCCCGGCGATCAAGGAGCGTCAACGGAGCGCCTGGTCGACGGGCGATTATGCGGTCGTGGGCACGACGCTGCAGATCGTCGGCGAGACGCCCTGCGAGGCGCTCGACCTGCGCTCGGGGTCGCGCGTGGAGCGACGGCTCGAGAATTCGCCTTTCGCTACCGCTCGCCGGAGCGGTTCGTCGAGGTCTTCCGCAGCTACTATGGCCCGATGGCGAAGACCTATGCCGCGCTCGAGCCCGAGGGGCAGGCGGCGCTCACCGCGGACCTGCTCGGGTTGATCGCGCGGCACAATCGCTCCGGAGACGGCACCGCCGTGCTTCCCTCCGAGTACCTCGAAATCGTGATCGAGCGCAAGCCGTGAGCGCGCTGCGCCCTCAGACCACGGGACCTCCTTCGCCTCCCGAACCGGCGGGCGGCTGCCGGCCGGGGGGACCCGGCACCCGCGGTAAGCTGGCGGGCGAGTGGCGCCGCGGCGGGAGCGCGGCGGGCGGGTCGGTATGCCGATGAGCGCGAGGACGATCACGAGCCCGGCGATCGCTCCCGCTGCCTGGATGGAGCTGCGGACGGAGCTCGTCCGCTACGTGCGGCGGCGGGTCGAGGACGAGAGCGCGGCGGACGACCTCGTCCACGACGTGTTGCTCCGGGCGCTCCGGGAGCTGGACGGGCCGGCGCCGCCCGCGCACCTCCGCGGCTGGCTCTACCGCGCGACCCGCAACGCGATCGTCGACCGCTACCGCGCGCGCCGGCCGGCGGCCGAGCTTCCGGCGGAGCTGTCGGCACCGGAGCCGGAGAGCGAGGCGTCGGCCGAGCGGGAGCTCGCCCCCTGCCTCGCGCCGCTCGTCGCGACGCTCGAGCCGCCGTACCGCCGGGCGCTCGAGCTGGCCGAGATCGACGGCCTCCCGCAGCGCGAGCTCGCCGCGCGCGAGTCGATCTCGCTTTCGGGGGCGAAATCGCGCGTGCAGCGGGCGCGAGCGAAGCTCCGCGCCGCGCTCCTCGCCTGTTGCCAGGTCGAGTTCGACCGCCGCGGCGCCGTGATCGGCTACGAAAGCGCGAGCGGCTGCGCGCTGTGCGCCGCCGGCACTCCCTCGCCGAGCCTGGCGTCGAAGCCGAAGGCCGCGGCGCAGCCGGGTCGTACCGGCTGCTGCTGAGCCGGCGCTCTCCCTCCCGCGTCCTTTCGAGGGCGCTTCCGTCCTCCTCCCCGGAGCCCCGCATGCCGTGGGGAATGCCCTCCTCGGGGAGATCACCGATGACTCGCTCGACCTTGCGTTTCGCAGCCCCACGCGTCGCTGCGCGCGGTTTCGCTCGATCCCGGACGCCGCGTATCGTGGCGACTCTCCTGCTCGCGTTCTCCGGGCTCTGCGCTCCGGTGGCGGCGGCCGCGCAGTCGCTGCCCTGGATCGGCCTCACCGGCCACGGCGCCCAGCTCCTCGGCGAGGCCGAGCAGGGATCGCACGGCCCCGGCGCCGACGATCACTTCGGCTTCGCGCTCGCGGCGGGCGACTTCAACGCCGACGGCTACGACGACCTCGCCTCGGGGATCCCGGGCAACGACTGCAGCGCGGCGGTCACGAACTGCGGCTCCGTGCAGGTCCGGTTCGGCTGGTCGGAGGGCGCGCTCGGCGCGGTCGTGACGCTCGACCCCGCGGCCGCGGGCGCCCCGGACCCGGCCGAGGAGCACGACTTCTACGGTGTTGCTCTCGCGGTCGGCGACTTCAACGCCGACGGCAACGACGATCTCGCGGTCGGCGCTTCAGGGAACGCCGTCGGCGGCGAGTCCTCCGCCGGCGCGGTGCAGGTCCATTACGGGCTCCCCGGCGGCCAAGGAAGCATCCAGTGGGTCGCCGAGCACATCCTGCATCAGGACGTGCCCGGCGTACCGGACAACGCCGACGGCAGCGAGTTCTTCGGCCGGGCGCTGGCCGCCGGCGACTTCGACGGCGACGGCTTCGACGACCTCGCGATCGGCGCGCCGGGGAACGTGGCCGGCGGTCCCCACGTCGGCAACGTCGTCGTTGGCCACGGTCACATCGGAGGCCTCGTTCCCTTCGCCGGGTTCGAGATGAAGCTCGGGCTCGACGGCCTGCCCGACACGCCCGAGGACGGCGAGGAGTTCGGCATCGCGCTGGCCGCCGGCGACTTCAACGGCGACGGCTTCGACGACCTGGCGATCGGCGTGCCGGAAGAGGACGGCGTCGGCGCGGTGCTCGTCGTCTACGGCAGCCCGAACTCGCTGATCTTCGCCAACCACTGGTACTTCGGGCAGTGGGACCTCAACCGGACGACGAACCCGAGCGGCCGCTTCGGCGCGGCGCTGGCCGCCGGCGATTTCGACGGCGACGGCTACGACGATCTCGCGGTCGGCGAGCCACTCTTCGACGGCGACGCGGTGCTCGTCGACATGGGGATCGTGGCGCTCGTCTGGGGGAGCCCGGGAGGACTCACCCCCGCCGGCCACGAGTTCCTCTGGGAAGACGCGCTCTACGGCCCGGGCAACAGCGAAGCGGGCGACGTCTTCGGGGCGGATCTCGCCGCCGGGGACTTCGACGGCGACGGCGTCGACGATCTCGCGATCGGCACGCCGCGCGAGAACGACATCGCCGTCGACTCGGGCGCGGTCACGGTGGTGCGCGGCGACCGCCAGCGCGGGCTCGGCCCGGGCCGGCGCCTCCGCCCCGGCGACCCGCTCCGCACCCTGATCCCCGACGTCACGGCCGACGGCTCGCGCTACGGCGAGGCGCTCGCCGCCGGCGACTTCGACGGCGACGGCTTCGCCGACCTCGCGATCGGCGCGCCGTTCCGCAACGGCGGCGCCGACCCGGTCGACGCCGGAGCGGCCGCGGTGCTCTACGGCAGCCTCTTCCGCGACGGTTTCGAGACCGGCGACACCGGCTTCTGGAGCGACTAGCCGCACGTACCGGATTCGCCCTGATCGGCGCTCCAGTTGGACCGCCGATCAGCCTGAAGAAGGTCGAGGACTGCAATGAGAATCCGGCAGAGCAACGGAGAGTTTGCCATACCATCTCGTCGCGATCGCGCTTGCCCTGGAGGGCGCGTCCGTCGTCGTCGTTGCCGGGTAGCCGCCGAGGGGGAAGAGCGCGTCGGGCTCATGGTCGGGCGCTGCCGGCAGGGAGGGCACCCGCGATCGAATCGGCACGGCCCCGGATCGACCGCAGAATGTGGGTCGTGGCGACGACGTGCAGGCGCGTCCCAATGACCAAGGCGCGGTAGATGAAACCGTGGACGCCGGGGAACTCCGCGTAGGTCGTGGCGCGCAGGCGGGTGGCGCCGTCCGCCGCGTCGGCGAGGTCGAAGGCGAGCCGATAGCGCGCGAAGCGGTGGCGGCCGACGAGCGTCAGGCGGTTGGGCGGCACTCGCTCGGCGGTCTCGAAGCCGGCGCGTGGCACGGCCCCGAGGAGCCTCGTGAGGAGGCCACTCCCGGTGCTGCGAAGGAGTGCGGCGACGTGCTGCTCCAGAGCACCCCACACGACTTCGCGGGAAGCGACGATCCGGATCGCGTGCTCATCGATGAACGGCAGTTCCATAGCCAATGTGCGGTAGACGGGCGCGCGAGGACTACGGCTCCTCACCGCCCTCGGAGGTCCAGCGCTCGATCGCGGCCCTCAGCCATGCCGGAGCCTCGTCCATCGGCGGTCGGGCGCGTACAGCGCCAGAAAGGCCGGGCCGTCGCCGCTCGAGTCTGCATGCCGACGACGCGACCCACGAAGATGGAATCGACGGCGGCGAGATCGGCCCGGATCGCTTCATGGGAGCCCTCCGGAGGGGCATCGGGGTATCGCGCGCACGTGCAGGCCGGTGCGGGAGCCGCAGCGGCGAGGGAGCCGACGATTGCGACGATGGCGACCAGGGCTCGATGGTTCATCCCCACCCTCCAACTGTACTCCGCGAACGTCATCCCGGAGCAGCCGTTCTGCGCCACCCCTCCCGGGTTGAGACGGTCGCCCGGCGCGCCCCGGCGTCGCCCACCGGCCGTGATCGGTTGTCTTCGAAGAGAACGCCTCCGACGACGACGCCCGAGGACGCCGGGATGAGGCGCGATGCCACCCACCGTCAGCCCGGCCGGTTCGAAGTCGCAGCTCGCGAGGGAGAAGCCGAACTGGTCCTGACCGGGGCACGCCGCGGGTCTACGAGAACCCGCCGCGGTCCATCGCCAGCCGGGGGGATACGACGGCGTTCTGAGGGCGGGGACGGTGCTTGAGGACCGGCGGAACCGATCTTCAGGAGTCTGGTTGAGCTGGAGTTGCTGACCGCCGGCGAGCTCGGCGAGAGCAGGCTCACGCCGCCTCCCGCCGCCGGCGACTTCGCGGCGCAGCTAGCGGCGCTCGAGTGAGCGGGGCTT
>CAZNIX010000264.1:0-7178 GCA_964573125.1 uncultured Thermoanaerobaculia bacterium | reverse complement strand
CGGCCGCCTCCGGCGCCTCCCCCTCGAACGCGCCGACCACCACCAGATCGACGGCGCCGAGGTCGGCGCCGCCGCCGGCGTCGCGATCGGCGACCACCAGCTCGGGGAGTTCCGTCATCACGTGTCTCCTGCGCGGCCTCTGCGCGGCCTCCTGCGCGGCCCGACCGGCCGGGCGCCGGAGTCTAGCAGCCGGCCGCCGCCCGAGCCGCTATGCTAGGGGTGCGAATCGCGCCCGCTTGGGCGACGTGGCGATGACCCCCGAAAACCTCCTCCAGCTCCTGCCGGGGCCGTTCAACTTCCTGCGCCGCGACCCGGCCGAGGTGCGCGCGCTGATGCCCGACGCCGCGACCGCGCTGCCGAGGCCGAACCTGGTCTACCTCGACGACGAGGGCGCGACCCCGGTGCGCGGCTTCCCGGTCCTGATGTCGCCGGGGGCGGAGAAGCTCCAGGGCGCGCTCGAACGCTACCTGCTCGCCGAGGAGGAGGCGCAGGTCGCGATCCTCCGCCGCCACCCGAGCGACCGCAAGGCGCTCGCCGCCGCCCGCGAGAGCTACCGCGGCCTGCTCGTCCACGCGGTGGTCAACACCACGCTGTCGAGCTACGGCCGGAGCTTTCCCGGCGTCTTCTGGCTCCAGCACTCGCTCGACGCCGCGCGCGTGCTCAAGGAGACGCCGCGCCGCGTGCTGCGCGCCGACCTCGAGATCGGGCGCGACCACGGCAGCGGCATCAAGTACCGCGTGCTCGAGCGCTATCTCGGCCTCGCGCTCACCGAGTGCTACGAGGTGGCGAGCCGGCTGGCGGTCGACACCGAGGAGGTCGAGGAGGCGCTGTTCCCGCGCCTGCTCGGCCGCCTGCGCGACAACGTGCTGCTGTTCACCGAGGACCACATCGGCGCCGACCTCGCCGAGCTGGGCGCCTACTTCCAGGGTTACCTGCACATCGACGGGCGCGACCTCCGGCAGCGGCTCGACGAGCTGGCGGCGTGGAGCGACCAGCTCCTGGCCTCCGAGCCCGGGGTGCGCGCGGCGGTGCGCCACCTGCTGCGGCCGGAGAAGCTGACCCCGACCTCCGGCGAGCCCGACCCGGCGGAGCGCGGGCGCGAGCTGCTGGTGCGCCCGGGCTGGCTGCGCTACCTCGCGAGCCGCCCCGACTACCCCGCCGACCGCCTGCCCGGGCCCGGACTGGTCGAGGTCTGGGAGAGCCTGCTGCTCAAGCTCAAGGAGTTCGAGCTGGTGCACGGGCTGCGCGCCTGCCTGCTGCCGGTCCGGCGCGAGGGGGAGGCGCTGGTGTGCCGGCCGGCCGGCGTCGGCCAGAAGACGCCGGCGCGCGCGGGAGCGAAGCTCTCGGCGGCGACCCGGCCGTTCGATTTCGCCGCGCCGTGGGTGGTCGATCCCCTGGTTCACCGCTTCGGTCTGATCTACGACCTGACCGACTTCTCGGACATCGTCAACATCCTGCGCCGGTCGGGAAGCGAGATCCAGGACGACGCGTTCCGGCGCATGTTCACGTTCCAGCGCCGGGTCAACCGGCTGGCGACCGCCCACCGCGTGCACCTCGAGAAGTACCTCGGCGACGGCGCCTTCTACTCCAGCCGCAACTGCGCCGCGATCCTGTTCGCCGCCGTGCAGGTGCAGCGCGCCTACCGCCAGGCGCTCGACGACGGCTTCCCGTTCGACCGCGGCCTGCGCATCGCGCTCAACTACGGCCAGTACCGGCTGATCCCGATGGGCACCGGCGGCCCGGAGGGGCCCGAGCGCTACGAGTTCTTCGGCCACGGCCTGGTCGAGCTGTCGCGCCTGATCTCCGGCAAGGCGACGCGCGAGATCGAGGAGATCAAGACCATGCTCATCGCCCAGGGCTACCCGGAGGCGACCGTCTACCGCTTCTTCTCGCCCATGCTCCAGCGCAAGCCCGAGCCGGAGGGGGACGACGGCGCGGGCGGCGGCTTCTACGCCTCGATCAACCGCAACGGCAACCTGGTCAACGAGGGGATCGTCGCCACCGAGGCGTTCGTCCGCCAGCTCGACCGGGAGCTGGGGTCGGTGGCGCTCGGGCGCGCCTTCCGCCGCGACCGCCGCTACGTGGTGATCGCGCTCGAGCACGAGGGCGGCCGCGTCGAGGTCGCCGTGCGCAAGCTCGGCCTCGCCCACCTCAAGGGGCTCGGCGAGGTGCCGGTCTACGAGGTGGTCGACGCCGACCTCTTCGAGCCCGCGGCGCGCGCGCCGCTCGGCGAGGGCGCGCTGCTCCAGGCGGTCGAGGGCTTCGCCGACACCCTGCCCGGAGTGCTCGCGCCGTGACCGCGCCGGCGGCGGGCCGCGAGCCCGCGACCCGCTCGGCCAACGGGGCGCTGATCGCGACCGCCCTGCCCGACCTGCCGCCGCCCCGGCGCGGCAAGGTGCGCGACGTCTACGACCTGGGCGACGCGCTCCTGATCGTCGCCACCGACCGCATCTCGGCCTACGACTTCGTGCTCGCGCCCGGCATCCCGGGCAAGGGGGCGATCCTCAACGAGCTGTCCGCGTTCTGGTTCGAGCGGCTGGCGGAGGTCGTGCCGCACCACCTGCTCTCGATCGACCCGGCGCGGTTCCCGCCCGCGCTCCGCCCCTGGGCCGACCTCCTCCGCGGCCGCGCCGCGCTGGTGCGCAAGGCCGAGGTCATCTCGTTCGAGTGCGTCGCGCGGGGCTACCTCGCCGGCAGCGGCTGGCGCGAGTACCAGACCGGCGGCGCGGTCTGCGGCGTGCCGCTGCCGCCCGGTCTGCGGCGGGCCGATCGCCTCCCCGAGCCGATCTTCACCCCCGCGACCAAGGCCGAGACCGGGCACGACGAGAACGTCACGTTCGAGGTCGTCGCCCGCGCCCTCGGCGAGCCGCTGGCCGCCCGCCTGCGCGACCTCACGCTCGCCCTCTACCGCCGCGCCGCCGAGCACGCCGCCGCCCGCGGCCTGATCCTCGCCGACACCAAGTTCGAGTTCGGGAGGGTAGCGGGGGGCGCCGGTGAGGGCGACCCTGGAGGCGACAGCGAGCCCGGCGGCGACGGCCTGCTCCTGATCGACGAGGCGCTGACCCCCGACTCCTCCCGCTACTGGGACGCCGCCTCCTGGATCCCGGGCGAGGAGCCGGCCTCGTTCGACAAGCAGTACGTCCGCGACTGGCTCGACGCCTCCGGCTGGGACCACGCTTCCCCCCCGCCCGAGCTGCCGGCCGAGGTGGTGGCGGGGACGCTCGAGCGCTACCGGGAGGCGTATCGGAGGCTGACGGGGCGCTCGATCTGGCCGGATAGCTTCATGGCCGCCTTCGGCGGCATGTCCGAGGGCTTCGAGCGGCCGGAGCAGATCCCTCAAGAACGGCCGCGCCTGAAGTGATCCGGCGGGTCGGTCACTCTCGGTCGAAATCGGCCCAAGAGACGCCGAGCTGACGAACGATCGCTCGCAAAGTACCTTGTTTCAGATCCCTGTTTCCCCAGTCCGGGACCGGCGCAACTCGATTGGTCGCCGGGTTGTGCCACTTGCGGTGCGAGCCCGACCCGCGCCGGCGGAGCTCTACGCAGCCCAGGGCGCGGAGCCGGCGCGCGATGTCCCTGTAGGTCACGGGACGGCCAGCGCCATCTCGATCGCCAGTGGAGCGGAATCGTCGAACGGTCTCAGCGCGGCCGGCAGGGGCTGGCCGAGGTCATGGAAGGCCTCGATCAGGGCCGCGAGTGCATCGCGGGCGTTGTCCAGCGCGTCCTCGACGCTATCGCCTTCAGTGATCAGCTCGGGGAGAGCCGGACTCGTGACCGTGAAGCCACCTTCCGGCTGCGGCTCGAGGACGAGCGGAAGCTTGTAGACGGTCATCCGGCGATCTCCACCGGCGATCATACTCTCCCTCGTCGGGCCGACGAGCTAGGAATGGTGGCAGCGAATCCGTGCGGCGTTGGTCAGGGCGGGCCCCGCCTCAAAACGCCCCGCTCGGCACCGAGCCCAGCAGGTACTTCAGGTTGTCGTCGTTCCAAGTGATGCCACCGCCGAGGAAGAGGGCGTCGAACTCGCTCTCGAGCGGGTCGTCGTAGCCGCCCCAGAGGTAGACGTTGGGGTGGAGGTAGACGCGGCCGTTGAGGCGGAGGTGGGGGTCGCGGTCGTTCTCGCGGTCGAAATCGAAGGCCTGGAGGCCGAGCCAGGCGCGGCGGTCGAAGAACGGGACCTCGACCTCGACGCCGAACTCGTCCTCGAGGATGCCGCCCCACAGGCGCGCGCCGCTGTCGAGACGGACGCCGAGCAGCGCCGTGAACACCGCCTTGTCCTCGCGGGTGAAGGTCTCGCGGATGGTGGTCTCGACGGTGCCGTCGGGGAGGGTGACCGTCTCGCGCACGGTCTTCTCCTGGATGTCGCCGCTCGGCGTGCTCGAGAGCGCGACCCGGTAGAGCTTGTTGTCCTCGGCGCTCGGGTCGAGGGTGAGGCCGAAGCTCGCGAGCGAGTCCTCGCGGTCCTGGAGGTACGCCCCCTCGAAGCCGAGGTCGAGGCGCAGCCGGCGCACCCGGCCGAGGGTGTCGGAGAGGGTGTCGACGCCGCCCTGGATCGAGTCGAGGGTCGCGACCAGCTCGTCGTGCGCCTGGTCGTCGTTGAGGAGCTTGCCGAGCGTGCCCTCGCCGCGCGCGAGCTTGCCCGAGATGACGTTGAGGTCCTGCGCCGAGACGCGCAGGTCGGCGGTCAGCGCCTCGACGTTGTCGAGGCTGCCGGCGAGCTGGGCGCGGTTCTCGGCGACCACGGCCTGGATCTCGTCGACCAGCTCCCCGGCCTTGGCGGTGAGTACCGGCAGCTCGCGCGCGAGCGTCGCCGAGACGCTCTCGAAGTTGCGGATCGTGGCGTCGACCTGGGCGCGGTTGGCGGCGACCAGGGCGCGGATCTCGGCGGTAGTCGCCTCGAGGTTGCCGATCAGCCGGCCGAGCGACTCGCCGCCCCCCTCGGCCTCGAACGACTCGGTGACGCGCTGGATCGAGCCGCCGATCGAGGAGAGCTGCCGCATCGCGTCGTCGAAGGAGGGCGGGGTCGCGCCTTCGATCACCGCACCGTCGGGCAAGGGCGGCGCCCCCGGCGGACCGGGGATCAGCTCGACGTACTTGTCGCCGAGCATGCCCATGTTGGCGACCCGCGCGCGGGTGCCCTCGGTCAGCTCCCCGACCGGCTGCTCGAGCAGGATCCCGACCCGCGCCCGCCGGCCTTCGAGGCCGACCCCGTCGACCCGGCCGACGCGCACCCCGGCCACCCGCACCGCCGAGCGGTCGTCGAGCCCGGCGACCGAGTCGAACATCGCGACCAGGCGCCGCCCCTCGGGGGCGAACGGGTTGAAGTCCTCGATCTTGAGGATGAAGAACGCCGCCGCCGCGAGCGCCACGGTGGCGAAGATCCCGACCTTGACCGCCTGTGACATCGCGCCGCCTTCTCCTTCGCTCGCGCCGCCGGGATCCGCCCGCCGGCCGTCGCCCGTGCCGTGGCCGCCCGCCGTAGGGCGCCGCCCGCGCTGCGAGCGGCGCCGCGCCGGGCACGCCCCCGGAATCGGCACCGCCCGCGCCCGGAGCGCCCCGCCTCAGAACGCGCCGTCGCGGTTGTCGGCGCCGAGCGGGCCCTCGCCGCGCCCTTCGAGGAACTGCCGGACCCGCGGGTCGTCGAGCCGCCGGAACTCCTCCGGCGGCGCGATGGCGATGATTTTACCCTGATGGAGCATGCCGATCCGGTCGGCGATGCGGAACGCGCTGACCAGGTCGTGGGTGATCGTCACCGCCGTCGAGCGCACCCCTTCGAGCAGGCCGCCGATCACCTCGTCGATCACCGCCGTGGTCACCGGGTCGAGGCCCGAGGTCGGCTCGTCGAAGAGCAGGATCTCGGGCTCGTGGGCGATCGCGCGCGCGAAGCCGACCCGCCGGCGCATGCCGCCCGAAAGCTCGGACGGCATCTTGCGCTCGACCCCGGCGAGGTGGACCAGCGCCAGGCACTCGCGCACGCGCTCGGCGATCGCCGCCGGCGGCAGGTCGCTCTGGCGGCGGAGCGGGAACGCGATGTTGTCGAACACGGTCATCGAGTCGAACAGCGCCCCCTCCTGGAACGCCATGCCGAAGCGCCGCCGGAACGCGGTCAGCGCGCGGTTGTCGAGGGCGTGGATCGCGACGCCGTCGATCGCGATCTCGCCGGCGTCGGGGCGCATGAGGCCGATGATGTGCTTGAGCATCACGCTCTTGCCGGTGCCCGAGCGGCCGATCACGACCACCGACTCGCCGTCGGCGACCTCGAGGTCGAGGCCGTCGAGCACGAGCTTCGGGCCGAAGCTCTTGCGCACCCCGGCGAGGCGGATCTTGGCCCCCTCGCGGGCCGCGGTCTCGGCGTCGCGCATCACGGCTGCCGGCTCAGAACAGGATCTTGGTCAGGAAGAAGTCGGAGATCAGGATCGCCATCGACGCGAGCACCACCGCCTGGGTGGTCGAGCGCCCCACCCCCTCGGCGCCGCCGGTGGTGTGCAAGCCCTTGGCGCAGCCGATGACCGCGATCAGCAGGCCGAAGACCGCGGCCTTGATCAGGCCGCTCGTCAGGTCGTTGACGTCGAGGTACTGGAACGTGTTGTCGATGTAGGTGACCGGGTTGGCGCCCATCAGCACCACCGACACCAGGTAGCCGCCGGCGATGCCGACCGCGTTGCCGAGCGCGATCAGCAGCGGCAGCGACAGCGTGGTCGCCCACACCCGCGGCACCACCAGGTAGTGGACCGGGTCGGTCGCCATCACCTCGAGGGCGTCGATCTGCTCGGTCACGCGCATGGTGCCCAGCTCGGCGGCCATCGCCGAGCCGCAGCGGCCGGCGACGATCAGGCCGCCGATCACCGGTGCCAGTTCCCTGACCATCGACAGCGACACCAGCGAGCCGACGTAGCCCTCGGCGTTGAACCGGCGCAGGGTGGCGAAGCTCTGGAGCGCGAGCACGGCGCCGGTGAAGAGCGCGGTCAGCAGCACCACCGGCACCGACTGCACGCCGATGCGCACGGTTTGGACCGTGAGCTGGCGGACGTCGTAGGGCGGCCGCGGGGTCCACGCCAGGGTGCGCCCGAGCACCAGTACCAGCCGGCCCATCTCGAGCAGGAAGCGCTCGAACGGCCGGACGAGGCGGGCCGCCAGGCCGGGCTCGCCGCGGCCCGCGCCGCCGCCCGGCGCCCGCT
>CAZNIX010000263.1:2737-7188 GCA_964573125.1 uncultured Thermoanaerobaculia bacterium | reverse complement strand
GGCGGCCGCGGACCTTCGCTCACACCTCGAGGATCTGGGCTTCCTTGCGCTCGAGCGCGGTGTTGATCTCGCCGATGTAGTGGTCGTGGAGCTTCTGGATCTCGTCGTGCCCGCGGCGCTCCTCGTCCTGGCCGATCTCCTTCTCGCGCTCCTTGAGCTTGATCCGGTCGTTGCCGTCGCGCCGCGCCTGGCGCACGCTGTTGCGCGCCGCTTCGGCCAGGTCGTGCGCCTTCTTGACGATCTCGCGCCGGCGCTCCTCGGTCAGCGGTGGCACCGGCACGCGCACCAGGCGGCCGTCGTTGCCGGGGTTGAGGCCGAGGTCGGCGCGCTGGATCGCCTTCTCGATGGCGGCGATCTGGCTCGGGTCGTAGGGCTGGATGACGATCATGCCGGCGTCGGCGACCGACAGGTTGGCGAGCTGGTTGAGCGGGGTCGGCGTGCCGTAGTAGTCGACGCTGACGCCGTCGAGGAGCGTCAGCGAGGCGCGGCCGGTGCGCAGGTGCTTGAGCTCGCCGTGGAAGTGGTCCACGGCGTGCTTCATGGCGATCTCGATCTCGCGAAACAGCTCCTTCATGGCGCCTCCCCCACGTTCTCCGGCCGGTCACGAGCGGCGGAATCTTCTCTTTCCGCGTGACTTGCTGTCAAACCCGCGACCGCCGACAGTGGCAGCAGGACTACGCGCCGCCCAAAGCGGCGTGTGCGGCGGCCGCAAGGCCGCCGGCTGGCCCGCCCAGCGAGCGAGGGAGGTTGCGGCGGAAAGAACCGAGCCCCTGAACGGGGCTCGGCGGGCCGAAGGCCCGGACTCGGGGGTGGGGCCCCACAAGACCGCGCTCTTGTGGGGCGGGGGGCTGGAACAGCCCCCCGAGACAAACCAGGGGTGGGTGGACGGGTTGGAGCAACCCCCCTCGGAGAGACTCACGCGCGGACGATCGAGCCCACCTGCTCGCCGCAGACCACGCGCCGGATCGAACCGCGGTCGAGCAGGTTGAAGACCGCGATCGGGATGCCGTTGTCGCGGCACAGGCTGATCGCCGCGGCGTCCATGATCCGCAGGTCGCGCTCGAGCAGCTCCTGGTAGGTGACCTCGCGCAGCAGCTCGGCGTCGGGGTGCTCGGCCGGGTCGGCGGTGTAGATGCCGTCGACCCGGGTCGCCTTCATCAGCACGTCGGCGCGGATCTCGTTGGCGCGCAGCGCGGCGGCGCTGTCGGTGGTGAAGAACGGGTTGCCGGTGCCGGCGGCGAAGATCACGATCCGCCCTTTCTCGAGGTGGCGGATCGCGCGCCGGCGGATGAACGGCTCGGCGACCTCGCGGATGTCGATCGCGGACTGCACCCGGGTGGCGACGCCGCGCTTCTCGAGCGCGTCCTGGAGCGCCAGGGAGTTGATCACGGTCCCGAGCATCCCCATGTAGTCGCCGGTCACCCGCTCGATGCCGCGGTGGCTCGCGGCGAGGCCGCGGATGATGTTGCCGCCGCCGATCACGATCGCGATCTCGACCCCGAGGCCGTGCGCGGCCTCGATCTCCTCGGCGATGCGGGCGACCATCGGCTCGTCGATGCCGAAGCTCTGGCTGCCCATCAGGGCCTCGCCCGAGAGCTTGATCAGGACGCGTCGGTAAACCGGGGTGTCGGCCATCGGGTTTGCGCTCGCGGTCACGCCCGGGCGCCGGCCTGGGCCGCGACCTCGGCGGCGAAATCGTCCTGCCGCCGCTCGAGCCCCTCGCCGAGCTGGTAGCGGGCGAAGCGGCGCACCCGGATGTTCTCGCCGATCTTGGCGATCTTCTCGGCGATCATCTGCTCGACCGTCTTGTCCGGGTCCTTGACGAACGGCTGCTCGAGCAGCACGGTCTCGGCATAGAACTTGCCCACCCGGCCCTCGACGATCCGGTCGACGACGTTCGCCGGCTTGCCCTCGTCGAGCGCACGCTGGCGGAAGATCTCGCGCTCCTTGGCGAGCACGTCGTCGGTCACCTCGTCGCGCGACAGGTAGCGCGGGTCGGCGGCGGCGACGTGCATGGCGATGTCGCGCACCAGCTCGCGGAACTCGTCGGTGCGGGCGACGAAGTCGGTCTCGCAGTTGACCTCGACGAGGACGCCGATCTTGCCGCCGGCGTGGATGTAGGAGCCGACGGAGCCGTCGGCGGCGATCCGCCCGGCCTTCTTCGCCGCGGCGGCCAGGCCGCGCTTGCGCAGCACCTCGGAGGCGAGCTCGAGGTCGCCCTTGGCTTCCACCAGGGCGGACTTGCAGTCCATCATCCCTGCGCCGGTACGCTCGCGCAGCTCCTTGACTTGTTGTGCCGTGACTTGCATCTGCTGACTCCTGTCTTTTTTCGAAACCGCCTTGCGCGTCGGCGCGAGCGCGGGCTTTTCCAGGGGGGCTGTTCCAGCCCCCCTCCCCCGAGTCGGGGCCTTCGGCCCCGCACACGCGCCCTTAAGGCGCGCGTAGTCCTGCTGCCACTGAGATTGCCTCCGCCGCCACCGGTGTCCCCTCTGCTGCCACCGGCATCGCCTCTACTGCCACCGGTGGTCCGGGCCGTAGGAACCGCTAGGCGGGCGCGGCGCCGGCGCTCGGGGCGGCCGCGGCCGCGGGCGGCGGCGCCTCGACCTCCCGGCCTTCGGTCATCAGCTCCTTCTCGAGGCGCTTGCTCCCCTCGAGGTAGGCGTCGGCGATCCTCGACGCGAACAGCCGGATCGAGCGGATCGCGTCGTCGTTGCCGGGGATGACCAGGTCGATCAGCTCGGGATCGCAGTTGGTGTCGACGATCGCGATCACCGGGATGCGGAGCTTGTTGGCCTCGGCGATCGCGATCGACTCCTTCTTGGGGTCGACCACGAACAGCGCGTCGGGCAAGGCGCCCATCTCCCGGATGCCGTCGAGGTTGCGCGACATGCGCTCGCGCTCGCGCTCGAGGCGCAGCCGCTCCTTCTTGGTCATCAGCGAGTCGGTGTCGGAGAGCCGCGACTCGATGTCCTTGAGCTTCTCGATCGAGGCGCGGATGGTCACGAAGTTGGTCAGCGTGCCGCCGAGCCAGCGGTGGGTGACGAAGAACTCGCCGCAGCGCCGCGCCTCCTCGGTGATCACCTCCTGGGCCTGGCGCTTGGTGCCGACGAACAGGATGCGCTTGCCGTCGGCGGACAGCTCGCGCACGAACTCGACCGCCTCGCGGAACAGCTCGAGGGTCTTCTCGAGGTCGATGATGTAGATGCCGCTGCGCTTGCCGAAGATGTACGGCTTCATCTTCGGGTTCCAGCGCCGGGTCTGATGCCCGAAGTGGACACCCGCCTCCAGCAGCTCCTTCATGGTGACTTCAACCACGGGGTCTCTCTCCTCTCGGCCGGCGCTCGCCGCGGCCTGCTGTCGCCGTCGTCGTCATCGCTCCGCCTACCGCTTGCTGAACTGGAAGCGCGCCCGGGCGCCCTTCTGCCCGTACTTCTTGCGCTCCTTCTTGCGCGGATCGCGGGTCAAAAGCCCCTCGTCCTTGAGCCGGTCGCGCAGCTCGGCGTTGAACTCGAGCAGCGCGCGCGAGATGCCGTGGCGGATCGCGCCGGCCTGGCCCGAGGCGCCGCCGCCGGTGACCGTGACCTGGAGGTCGAACTTGTCGACGGTCTCGGTGAGCTGGAGCGGCTGTTTGATGACCATCTTGTGGATGTCGTTGGGGAAGTAGTCGTCGAGGCTGCGGCCGTTGACCGTCATCTCGCCGGTCCCCGGGCGCAGGAAGACGCGCGCCGCCGCGGTCTTGCGCCGGCCGGTGCCGTAGTGCTGGGTGGTGGTCACGCTCTCTCCTCTGAATGGCCGCCTGGACGGCTAGACGGCCGGCCGCCGGCCCGCCGCCGCGAGGTCGAAGACCTCGGGCTGCTGCGCCTGGTGCTTGTGCTCGCCGCCGGCGTAGACCTTGAGCTTCTTGCCCTGGCGCCGGCCGAGCCGGTTCTTGGGCAGCATGCCGCGCACCGCCAGCTCGATCAGGCGCTCGGGCCGGCGCCGGCGCAGATGGCCGGCGGTCTCCTGCTTGAGGGTGCCCGGCTTGCCGCTGTGACGGTAGTAGACCTTCTGCTCTTCCTTGCGCCCGGTGAGCACCGTCTGCTCGGCGTTGAGCACGATCACGAAATCGCCGCCGTCCATGTGCGGGGCGTAGGTCGGCTTGTGCTTGCCGGTGAGCAGGCGCGCGACCGCGCTCGCCAGCCGCCCGAGCGGCACCCCGGCGGCGTCGACCACGTACCAGCGGCGCTCGAGCTCCGACGCCTTGGGGCTGTAGGTCCTGTTCATCTCGTCGCTCCGGTGGCTCCGCCCGGCCGCTCCCCCGCGCGCTCCCGCACCCGCCCGCCGCGCCGGATCAGCCCGGAGGTCCGCGTGCGGGAGGGGTACGGCAGACGGAGGCCTTGCCCCGGGCGGGGCAAAGAGCTTCTGATGCTAGGCGGTCCGGCGGGCGATGTCAACCGTTTGCGCCTCGATGC
>CAZNIX010000263.1:2383-2727 GCA_964573125.1 uncultured Thermoanaerobaculia bacterium | reverse complement strand
GGTGTCAGCCCGGCGGCCGCTCGCGAGCGAGCGCCGCGGCGAGCGCGCGCCAGGCCTTGCCGCGGTGACCGTGGCGGTCCTTGTAGGCGGCGCCCAGCTCGGCCCAGGTGCCGGGGGCGCCGGCGGGGCGGAAGACGACGTCGAAGCCGAAGCCGGATCCGCCGCGCGCCGGCAGCACCAGCTCGCCGCGGTCGGCGCCCTCGGCGACGACCGCGCCGGCGGCGTCGCGGTAGAGGAGGGCACAGCGGGCGCCGGCGGCGGGGTCGCCGAGCGCGAGCGCGGTGCGCGCGATCCCCTCCGGGCCGGCCGCCTCGAGCATCCAGCGCACCAGCGGGCCCGGAAAG
>CAZNIX010000263.1:2035-2373 GCA_964573125.1 uncultured Thermoanaerobaculia bacterium | reverse complement strand
CGGCCGGTCGAGGATGCGCTCGGCCTCGGCGGCCTTGTCCGGGTTGCCGGTGACGAGGACGAACGGCGGCAGGGCGGCGCTCACCGGCCGGCCCCGGCGGCCGACGACCCGGCGAGCGCGCGCAGCTCGGCGGCCAGGGCCGCGACGCGGCGGCGCAGCTCGGCGAGGTCGCCGTCGTTGTCGATCACCCGGTCGGCGCCGGCGCGCCGGACGGCGCCCTCGCCCTGGGCGGCGAGGCGGGCGCGCGCGTCGGCGGGCGCGAGACCGCGCTCGATCGCCCGGCGCAGGCGGACCTCGGGATCGGCCTCGACCGTGACCACGAGGTCGAAGTCGGGGCC
>CAZNIX010000263.1:0-2025 GCA_964573125.1 uncultured Thermoanaerobaculia bacterium | reverse complement strand
CCGGTCAGGAAATCGTTCTCGGCGATGTACACCGCGGTCGCCGCGATCTCGGCGAAGCGCCGGCGCACCAGCGGGTGGATCGCCGCCTCCAGCCGCCGGCGCGCCTCGGGATCGGCGAACACCCGCGCGGCGACCGCGGCGCGGTCGGCCGCGCCCCCGGCGTCGAGCGCTTCCGGACCGAACAACCCGGCGACCGCCGCCGCGCCGGCGCCGCCGGGCCGGTAGAGCTCCTCGACCAGCCGGTCGGCGTCGATCACCCGGAAGCCGGCCTCCTTGAGCAGGCGGGCGACCGTGGACTTGCCGCTCGCGAGGCCGCCGGTCAATCCGACCAGGAGCTTCCGTCGCGAGGAGTTCAGCGGAGTCCCCCTCCCCCGACCAGCCGCCTTCGGCCGCGCCGGCACCCCTCGAGGTGCGTGGACTCCTGCCGCGACCGCTCCGGCGCGGGGGGCGTCGCGCGCCGCACCGCACCCATCAGGGTTCGAGGCCCTGGCGGCGGCGGGCCGCCTCGAGGGTGTTGGCGAGCAGCAGGGCGACGGTCAGGGGGCCGACGCCGCCGGGTACCGGGGTGATGCCCGCCGCCCGCCCGCGCACGCGCGTGAAGTCGACGTCGCCGACCAGGACGCCGCCGCGCCGCTCGAGGGTCTCCAGGCGGCCGGCGTCGCCCGGGAACAGGCGCTCGACCTCGGCGCGGTCGGTGACCCGGTTGGTACCGACGTCGACGACCATCGCCCCCGGCTTGACGTGCTCGGGACCGATCAGCGCCGCCTTGCCGACCGCCGCGACGAGGACGTCGGCCTCGGCGCACACCGCCGCCAGGTCGCGGGTGCGCGAGTGGCAGATCGTGACCGTCGCGTGCTCGGCGAGGAGCAGCGCCGCCACCGGCTTGCCGACGATCGTGCTGCGGCCGACGACCACCGCTCGGCGGCCGGCGAGCGGCACCTGGTAGCGGCGCAGCAGCTCGAGGATGCCGCGCGGCGTCGCGGGCACGAAGGCGGCCTCGCCCAGCCACAGGCGGCCGACGTTGAGCGGGTGGAAGCCGTCGACGTCCTTGGCCGGGTCGACTCGCTGGAGCAGCTCGCGCTCGGGGAGCCCCTCCGGGAGCGGGAGCTGGACGAGGATGCCGTCGATCGCGTCGTCGGCGTTGAGCCGGTCGAGCGCCGCGAACACCTCGCCGGCCGGCGTGTCGGCGGGCATCACGACCGCCCGGCCGAGCATCCCCGCCTCCTCGCAGGCGCGGGTCTTCGCGCCGACGTAGACCTGCGACGCCGGGTCGTCGCCGACCAGCACCGCGGCCAGTCCCGGCGGCCGGCCGCCGGCGGCGACCAGCGTGCGCACCTCCTCGCCGACCTCGGCGCGGATCTCGGCCGCCACCGCCTTGCCGTCGAGGATGCCGTCTTCGATCCTCATCCCCACCCTCCCTTCCTCCCCGCAGAAGCGCGGTCCCGCGGGGGCCCCTCCCCCGAGTCCGGGCCCGTGGCACGCCGAGCCCCGTTCAGGGGCTCGGCGGTCCGCCGCCGCCCGGGTCGGCCCCGCGCACGGCAGTGTAGAGGCAGACCGTCCCGCCGGCGAGGTCGCGCCAGCGGGCGGCGGCGAAGCCGGCCCTCTCCATCCGCTCCGTGAAGCCGGCTCGCTGCGGGAATCCGAGCACCGAGGCGGGCAGGTAGGAGTAGGCCGAGCCGCGCGGCGACAACAGGCGGCCGATCGCCGGCAGCAGGCGCCGGAAGTAGAGCAGATAGCTCGCGCGCAGGAGCCGATTACACGGCAACGCGAACTCGAGCACCGCGAGCCGCCCGCCCGGGCGCAGCGCCGCGGCGAGCGCGCGCAGGCCGGCGTCGAGGTCCTCGACGTTGCGCAGGCCGAAGCTGACCGTGGCGCCGTCGAAGCTGGCCGGCGGGAACGGCAGCGCCAGAGCGTCGGCGGCGAGCGGCCAGGCGCGGCTCCCGCGGCGACCGAGCGCCGCGAACTTGCGCCGCGAGCGGACGAGCATCGGCAGGCAGAAGTCGGCCGCCGCCACCCGCGGCCCGC
>CAZNIX010000262.1:837-7199 GCA_964573125.1 uncultured Thermoanaerobaculia bacterium | reverse complement strand
GCCCGCGGCTCGCCGAGGCTCTGCGGTGAGGCGCCGGCGGCACCACCCTCGGCGGTGGGCGAGGGCTCGCCCGGCGGATGCGCGCGCTCCGTTCCCGGCGGCGCCGTCTCCCCCCGCCACGCCGCGGCCGCCGCCGCGAACACCGCCTCGCGCACCGCCTCGGGCTCGGCGGCGGCGGCGGTCGCGAACTCGCAGCGGTCGAGGAGGAGCTTGGCGAGAGCGCGGTGGAAGCGGAACCCAGTGCCGGTGCCGGTCAGCTCGGCCAGCTCGGCCTCCAGCTCGGCGCGCGCGCGGTTGCCCGCGGCGCCGAAGACCTCGATCAGGCGCGCGGCCAGCGCGAGCTTGTCCGGATCGGTGGGATCGACCCAGCGCGGCTGCAGCTCGCCCTGGCGGACCGCGACCGCGAGCAGGTCGGCGGTCAGCACGGCGGCTCCTCCTCGCCGCGCGCGGCGCGCCGACCGCTCCACGCGCTGTGCCGGCGCCGGCGCTCGCTGGTCAGCTCCTCGGCGGTGTCTTCGGCGACCACCTCGTAGAGCAGCGCCCGCTTGCCTTCGCCGCGGCGGAGGATGCGGCCGAGGCGCTGGACGTGCTCGCGCACGCTGCCGCTGCCCGAGAGCACGACGCCGACGTTGGCGGCGGGGACGTCGACCCCCTCGTTGAGCACCCGCGAGGTGACCACGAACGGGTAGTCGCCGGCGTTGAAGCGCTGGAGCGTCAGGTGGCGCTCCTTGACCCGGGTCTGGTGGGTGATCGCCGGGATCAGGAACCGGCGCGAGATCCGGTAGACGGTGTCGTTGTCGGCGGTGAACACCAGCGCGCGGTCGCGGCGGTGGCGCTCGAGCAGCCGCCCGAGCAGCCGGAGCTTGGCCTCCGAGGCCTCGGCGATCGCCTTCTGGCGGCGGTAGGCGAGGAAGGCGCGGCGCCCGTCCTCGCTGCGCGAGGTGAGCATCAGGAAGCGCCCCCAGCCGGCGGGCGAGCCGAAGCGGATGTTGTGGCGGGCGACGAACGCGCGGTAGACCGCGCGCTCGCGCCGGTACTCCTCGCGCTCGGGGGGGGAGAGGCGCACGGTCAGCCGCTCGGTGTCGTAGTCGGCGAGGTAGCGGCCGGCGAGGTCGCCGATCTCGCGCCGGTAGACCACCGGTCCGATCAGCTCGGCGTAGCGGGCGTCGCCGCCGTCCTCGCGCTCGGGCGTCGCGGTCAGCCCGAGCCGGAACGGCGCGATCGCGGCCTCGGCCGCGAACGCGTAGGACGGCCCCGGCAGGTGGTGGCACTCGTCGAAGACGAGCAGCCCGAAGCGGTCGCCGAAGCGCTCCATGTGCAGCCAGGCCGAGTCGTAGGTAGTGACGGTCAGCGGCCGGAGGTCCCAGTAGCCGCCGCCGACCAGCCCGACCTCGGCGTCGAACGCGGTGGCGAGCGCGCCGTACCACTGCTGCATGAGGTCGAGCGTCGGGGTGACGACGAGCGCGCTGCGGCCGGCGCGCTCGATCAGGAGTTGGGCGACGTAGGTCTTGCCGGCGCCGGTCGGGAGGACGACCACGCCGCGCCGGCCGCCCGCCCACCAGGCCTCGGCGGCCTCCGACTGGTGCGGGTAGGGCGTGCGCTCGAGGCGCGAGCGCAGTTCCAGCTCGGAGTAGCCGCGCGCGGCGTCCTCGAACGGGAGGCCGGCGCGGTGGAGCGCGGTGACGGCGTCGCGGTAGCGCAGCGCCGGGGCGCGCCACGCGCGGACGCGCGGATCGTGGGCGAAACCGGGCACGTCGGGGGCGGGGAGCGGCGGCGCGCCGGCGCCGGCCGCCGGCGGGTCGGTGCGCAGGAGCAACGTGCCGCGGTCGAACTCGAGGCGCAGCATCGGGCGGGACGATACCAGCCGTGCCGCGCAGCGGCGCCGGCCGGGTCCGGCCGGCGGCGTTTCGCCGTGATGCCGCAGTGTGACGAGCACTCCCACCCCAGGTGCTGCACGCACACGGTCTGCTTTTCGCAGACCCCTTTTACGAGGGCAGCCTGCCGGCACGCCGGCGCATGCCGCGCTGCGGCATCCAGCGCTTGACGTTCATGCCGCAGTGCGGTATACTCACGTCGTCACCGGCGGTGCTTGCCGCGCTCCGGCATAATCGAGGTCGAGCGCCGCGACGGCCCGGCCGGCGACGGGGTCGGGCTCGCCCGCCTCCGGAAGACCGGGGGCGACCAACCCGCCTCGGAGAGCGAGGAGAAGATGATCCGGCTGATCAAGCGGTACGAGAGCCGCAAGCTGTACGACACCGAGGAGAGCCGCTACGTGTCGCTTGAGGAGATCGCGGCCTGGGTGCGCGAGGGGCAGGAGATCCGGGTGGTCGACAACGCCACCGAGGCCGATGTCACGTCGCAGACCCTGACCCAGATCATCCTCGAGGAGGGGCGCAAGGGCACGTCGCTGCTGCCGAGCGACCTGCTCCACGAGCTGGTGCGGATGGGCGAGCGCGCGGTCGAGACCGGCCGCGAGCGGGTCCAGCAGGGGGTCGACCGGCTGGTGCAGGCCTCGGTGGACCGCCTGGGGCCGCTCCGCCGCGCGCGCGAGGAGATGACGCGGCTGCGCTCCCAGCTCGAGCAGCTCGAAGGCTCGCTGCGCGCGCTCGAAGCCGAGCGCGACGACGACGACGACGGACTCGGGGGCGGCCGGAGCGACGAGACGACGACCGACAAGGCGGAGCGCGCGAGCGCCCGCCGGGAGAAGAGCCGATGAGCACCGCAGAACACGTGAAAGACGATGCGCGCAAGGACAACGGCAACGACCGTCTGGAGGCGCTCCGCGAGGAGCTGACCGACGCCGGCCGCTCGCTCTGGCTGGCCGGCCTGGGCGCGATGCAGCGGGTGGGGGAGGAGGGCCGCGGGCTGTTCGACTCCCTGGTCGAGCGTGGTCGCAAGGTCGAAAAGCGCCAGTTCAAGGTGATCGACCGCACGCTGGCCTCGACCACGCGGCGGGTGCACGACCTCTCGGGCCGGGTGCAGTCCCGGGTCGAGGTCGGCGTGCGCGACGCGCTGCACCGGCTCGGCGTCGCCACCCGCGACGACCTGGAGGCCCTGGCCGGACGCCTCGAGGCGCTCGACCAGAAGGTGGCCCGGGTCGCCGTCGAGCAAGGTTAGGCCCGCGGGGTCGCCGGCGCCGCCGGCCGCGTCGGAATCGGCGGCGAAACGCGCGAGAATCGAACCAACGAAAAAACCGAGAGAGGAGACTGCCATGGCCGCCGCCAAGACCACCAAGCAAGCGAAGAAAACCACGCGCGACGTCAAAGAGACCGCCAAGAAGGTGCAACAGGACGTGCTCGAGTCGGCGCACAAGGTCTGGCTCGCCGGGCTCGGCGCGCTGTCCACCGTCGGCGAGGAGGGGGACCGGCTGTTCCGCGAGCTGGTCGACAAGGGGCGCGGCGTCGAGAGCCGCGGCAAGAAGGGCGCCGGCGAGGTGCGCGAGAAGGTCGAGTCGCGGGTCAAGGACGTGCGCGGCCGCGTCGAGGAGCGGATGCGCGGCGCCCGCAAGCGGGTCGAGAAGGGCTTCGACAGCGTGTGGGGCGCGGTCGACGACCGGGTCACCGACGTGCTGCACAAGATGGGGGTGCCGACCCGCGACGAGATCCAGCGCCTGACCCGCCGGGTCGAGGAGCTGAACGGCAAGATCGACAAGCTCCGCGGCAAGCCCGCGGGCGCGCCCAAGGCCCCCGCCAAGGCCCCGGCGAAGAAGGCCGCCGAGCAGCCGGCGAACTAGACCGAAGGAGCCAGGGTCGAGGTGACGGCAGCAGGATTACGCGCGCCTTGAGGGCGCGTGTGCGGGGCCGAAGGCCCCGACTCGGGGGAGGGGCCCCCGCGCGATTCACTCGCGCGGGGAGGGGGGCTGGAACAGCCCCCCTCAAGAAAGACGGGAGGGCGGTATGGGGATGCGGGTGATCGAGGGCGGCCGCGGGGCCGGCGCGTCCGGTCCCCGGGTCGGGCTGGCGCTGGCCAGCGGCGGCGTCGGCGGCGCGATCTACGAGATCGGCGCGCTGCGCGCGCTCGAGGAGGCGGTCGAGGGGCTCGACCTCAACGACCTCCACGTCTACGTCGGGGTCAGCGCCGGCGCGTTCGTCGGCGCCTGCCTGGCCAACGGCATCGGCATCAGCAGCCTGTGCCGCACCGTCGCCACGTACGAGTCCGACGAGGGGCCGTTCGCGCCCGGCAACTTCTTCGTCCCCGCGTTCGGCGAATTCGGCCGGCGGGCGGCGATGGTGCCCGGGCTGTTCCTCGGCGGCCTGTGGGACTACCTGCGGGCGCCCGGCAACTTCAGCGTCCTCGAGCCCCTGCTGCGGCTGGGGCGGGCGCTGCCGGTGGGGGTCTTCGACAGCCGGCGGATGGCCGCCTACCTTCATCGGCTGTTCACCCGCCCCGGGCGCACCGACGACTTCCGCGAGCTGGGCAAGCGCCTGGTGGTGGTCGCCGCCGATCTCGACTCCGGCCAGGCGGTCCGCTTCGGCGAGCCCGGCTCCGATCGGGTGCCGATCTCCAAGGCGGTGCAGGCGAGCGCGGCGCTGCCCGGCCTCTACGCGCCGGTGACCATCGACGACCGGCACTACGTCGACGGCGTGCTGCTCAAGACCGTCCACGCCTCGGTGGCGCTCGAAGCGGGCGCCGAGCTGGTGCTGGCGGTCAACCCGATCGTCCCGGTCGACACCTCGCGCGCGGTGGAGCAGGGGGTGATGCGCCGGGGCAAGCTGGTCGACCGCGGGCTGCCGACGGTGCTCGCGCAGAGCGTGCGCACGCTGATCCGCTCGCGGCTGGAGGCCGGCATCGCCAAGTACCGGCAGCAGTACGCCGGCTCCGACCTGATCCTGTTCGAGCCGCGGCGCGACGACTACCGGATGTTCTTCACCAACGTCTTCAGCTTCGCCGACCGCAAGTCGGTGTGCGAGAACGGCTACCGCCGGACCCGCAAGAGCCTGCTCGCGCGGCGCGAGGAGATCGAGCCCGTGCTCGTACGGCACGGCCTCGCGCTGCGCGTGGACGTGCTCGAGGACCCGAACCGGCAGGTCTGGGACTGCCTGAAGAAGACCGCCCGCCGGCCCGAGCGCGCGGCCGCGGTCACCGGCCGGCCCGAGCGCACGGCCGCGGTCACCGGCCGGCTCGACCACGCCCTCGACCGGCTCGACGCCATGCTCGACGCCGGCGAAGCCGACGGCGGCCCGGCCGAGATCTCGGGCGCCGCGTAGCCCGCCCCCGACCCCGGCCGATCCGTTTGGCCGGGCCGGTATGATCGGGTCCCTCCCCCCGGGGCGAGGCCGAGGCGATGACCACCGAGACCAAAGAGCGCGAGCCGCGGAGCGCCGCCGAGGCGCTCGAGATCGCCCCCGAGCGCAAGCTGCCCGAGGCCGAGGAGCAGGAGCGCCGCGGCTTCTGGTCGAAGCTCAAGCGCGGGCTCTCGATGACCCACACCGAGTTGATCGACCGGGTGGGCGCCGCGCTCGCGGGGCGCGACAGGGTCGACGCGGGGGCCCTCGAGCTGCTCGAGGAGGCGCTGATCGCCGCCGACGTCGGGGTCGAGACCGCGCTCGAGCTGGTCGAGCGCATCCAGCGCGACCTCAGGCCCGGCCAGGCCGCCGACCTGCTCAAGCTGCGCGCGATGCTGGTCGACGAGATGGCGATCCTGCTGCTCGACGCGCCCCGGCCGCCGGCGGAGCCGGCCGCCGGCGCCGGCCCGCTGGTCACGCTGGTCGTCGGCGTCAACGGCGTCGGGAAGACCACGTCGATCGCCAAGCTCGCTCGCCGCGCGCAGGCGCGCGGCGTCACCCCCCTGCTCGCCGCCGCCGACACCTTCCGCGCCGCCGCGATCGAACAGCTCGCGCTGTGGGGCGAGCGGCTGGGAGTGGACGTCGTCCGCTCCAAGCCCGGCGCGGATCCCGCGTCGGTGGTCTACGACGCGCTCCACGCCGCGCGCGCCCGGGGCGCCGGCGAGGTGCTGATCGACACCGCCGGCCGCCTCCACACCAAGGACTACCTGATGCAGGAGCTGGGCAAGATCGGCCGCGTGATCGAGCGCGAGGCCGCCGGCTGGCCGCGCCGCACGGTGCTCGTGCTCGACGCCACCACCGGCCACAACGCGCTCGCCCAGGCGCGCACGTTCGGCCAAGTGGTGCCGGTGGACGGCGTGCTCCTGGCCAAGCTCGACGGCACCGCCAAGGGGGGGATGGCGGTCGCGGTCGCGCGCGAGCTGCGGCTGCCGGTCGTCTACCTCGGCGTTGGCGAGACCCCGGACGACCTGGTCGATTTCCGGCCGCGGGAGTTCGCCTCTGCGCTGCTGGGTTGAGGGGACTGTCTTTCCGGAGGGGGGCTGCGCCCCCCTCCCCGCGCGCGTGAAGCGCGCGGGT
>CAZNIX010000262.1:0-827 GCA_964573125.1 uncultured Thermoanaerobaculia bacterium | reverse complement strand
CCCTGTCTCGGCGGCGCACGGCGCCGCCGCGCGCCCCTTCTGGGCGCGGGGCCGGGCCGGTGGGCCACGGCAGCTCCGGGTCGGCCCCTGGGAGGTCCGGGCGGACTCACGGCCGTCGCACACGCGCCCGCTGCGTTACGCTGACGCCCCGTGGAGATCGACACCGACCGGCGCTGGTTGCGGCGTGCCCTGCGGCTGGCCGCCCGCGGCCGCTACCGGACCTCGCCCAACCCGATGGTCGGGGCGGTGATCGTGCGCGGCGGCGAGGTGGTCGGGGAGGGGTGGCACCGCGCGGTCGGCGGCGCGCACGCCGAGGTCGAGGCGCTCGCCGCGGCCGGGGATCGGGCGCGCGGCGCCACCTGTTACGTCACCCTCGAGCCGTGCGCCCACCACGGCCGCACGCCGCCCTGCACCGAGGCGCTGATCGCCGCCGGCGTGGCGCGCGTGGTCGCCTGCCACCGCGACCCCAACTCGGGGGTGGCCGGCGGCGGCCTCGAGCGGCTGCGCGCGGCCGGGATCGAGGTCGCCGTCGGTCCGTGCGCGGAGCCGGCGGTGCGGCTCAACCTCGCGTTCCTGACCGCGACCGTGCTCGGGCGGCCGGCGGTCACCCTCAAGTGGGCGATGAGCCTCGACGGCCGGATCGCCACCGCCGGCGGCGAGAGCCGGTGGATCTCCTCGCCGGGAGCGCGGCGCTGGGCGCTCGGGCTGCGCGAGGAGCACGACGCGGTGCTCGTCGGCAGCGGCACCGCGCTCGCCGACGACCCGCGGCTGACCCGCCGCCTCGGCCTCGCCGCCGGCCCCGGCGTCCGCGCCGTGCTCGACCGCCG
>CAZNIX010000261.1:0-7210 GCA_964573125.1 uncultured Thermoanaerobaculia bacterium | reverse complement strand
CGCCCCGCGCACCGCGCCCGCGCTCGAGGAGCCGACCCGCGGCAAGGTCGCGCGCGAGGAGGTCAAGCGCGAGCGCAAGGCGGTCAAGCGCGAGCGCCGGCCGGCGGACGAGGACGAGGCGCTCGAGCGCTTCCGCGGCTCGGTCGCCGACCTCGAGGCCGAAGAGGACGCGACCACCGCCGGCGGCCGGCGGCGCCGCCGCGCCGAGCGCCGGCGCGAGGAGGAGGAGAGCCGAGAGGGGGGCAAGGTGCTGACCTTCGCCAAGGGGCGGCCCGCCGGGACGGTGATGATCACCGAGGGGATGACCGTGCGCGAGTTCGCCGACAACCTCGGGGTCAAGGCGCGCGACCTGATCGCGGCGCTCTTCGCGCGCGGGGTGATGGCCAACATCAACCACGTGCTCGAGCCCGAGCTGGCCGAGCAGGTGGCCGCCGACCTCGGGGTCGAGGCGCGCGTGGTCTCGTTCGAGGAGGAGGTCCAGCTCCGCCACGAGATGCGGCGCGCGGGCACCGCCGGCACCACGCCGCGGGGGCCGGTGGTCACGATCATGGGCCACGTCGACCACGGCAAGACTTCGCTGCTCGACGCCATCCGCGAGTCGCGCGTGGTCGATACCGAGCACGGCGGCATCACCCAGCACATCGGCGCCTACGAGGTCGCGGTCGGCGACAAGAAGGTGGTGTTCGTCGACACCCCGGGCCACGAGGCGTTCACCATGATGCGCGCCCGCGGCGCCCGGGTCACCGACATCGTGGTCCTGGTCGTCGCCGCCGACGACGGCGTCATGCCGCAGACCGTCGAGGCGATCGACCACGCGCGCGCGGCCGGGGTGCCGATCGTGGTCGCGATCAACAAGATCGACAAGGACAACGCCAACCCCGACCGGGTCAAAAAGGAGCTGTCCGAGCACGAGCTGCTGGTCGAGGACTGGGGCGGCCAGACCGTGGCGGTGCCGATCTCGGCGCTCAAGCGCGAGGGCATCAAGGAGCTGCTCGAGATGATCCTGCTCACCGCCGACCTGCTCGAGCTCAAGGCCGACCCCGAGCTGCCGGCCCAGGGCGTGGTGATCGAGGCGCGCAAGGAGGTCGGGCGCGGCACGGTCGCCAGCGTGCTGGTGCAGAACGGCACGCTCGAGGTCGGCGACTCGTTCGTCTCCGGCGCCACCTTCGGGCGGGTGCGGGCGATGGCCGACGACCTCGGCGAGCGGGTCGACGCGGCCGGCCCTTCGACCCCGGTCGAGGTCACCGGCTTCCAGGAGCTGCCCGAGGCCGGCGACCTGTTCCAGGTGGTCGCCGACGAGTCCAAGGCGCGCGGCATCGCCGAGCACCGCCAGCAGGAGCAGCGGCGGCGGGCGCTGGGCGCCGCGGCGCCGGCGCGGCTGTCGCTCGACCAGCTCTTCGAGAGCATCCAGGCGGGCGAGGTCAAGGAGCTGCCGGTGATCGTCAAGGCCGACGTCCAGGGCTCGGTCGAGGTGCTCAAGGACACCCTGGGCAAGCTGTCGACCGACAAGGTCAAGCTCCAGGTGATCCACTCCGGCGTCGGCGCGATCTCGACCAACGACGTCATCCTCGCCTCGGCCAGCAACGCGATCGTGCTCGGCTTCAACGTCCGCCCGGAGCGCATCGCCGCCGAGCTGGCCGAGAAGGAAGAGGTCGACATCCGCCTGCACACGGTGATCTACGAGCTGACCGAGGAGCTGGAGAAGGCGATGACCGGCCTGCTCGAGCCGACCTTCCGCGAGGTCACCAGCGGCCAGGCCGAGGTGCGCGAGATCTTCAAGGTGCCCAAGGCCGGGCTGGTCGCCGGCTGCATGGTCACCGACGGCGTCATCCCGCGCAGCGCCGCGGTGCGCCTGCTGCGCGACAACGTGGTCATCCACGAGGGCCGGATCTCGTCGCTGCGCCGGTTCAAGGACGACGTCTCCGAGGTCCGCTCGGGCTTCGAGTGCGGCATCGCGCTCGACAAGTTCTCGGACCTCAAGCCGGGCGACGTCATCGAGGCGTTCACCAAGGAAGAGGTGGCGCCCACCCTGTAGGGGCGCCGCCGCGAGCACACTGCCAGATTCTTGACGCGGACGACCGCAACGGACCGCCCATGGGAATCCACGTCGGCGTGGTCAGCCTCGAGCTGCACGTGCCGGGCGCGCGCAGCCTCAAGGACAAGCGGCGCGCGGTACGCTCGCTGATCGAGCGCATGCACCGCCGCTTCCGGGTCTCGGTGGCCGAGACCGGCTATCACGACCTCCACCAGCGCAGCGAGGTCTCGCTCGCGGTGGTCGCGGCCGACGGCGGCGAGCTCGAGCGCCTGCTCGACGGCCTGCGCGGCCTCGCCGAGGAGACCCCCGACGCGGTCCTGCTCCGCTGGCAGCCGCGGCTGCTCGGCGAGGACGAGCTGAGCGAAGGGATCGCCCCCCGAGAACGATGACCACCCAGCGCGCACCCGACGACCTGCTGGCGACGATCCGGGACGGCAACCGCTTCCTGATCACCAGCCACGTCAGCCCCGACGGCGACGCCGTCGCCTCCGCGCTCGGGCTGGCGCGCGTGCTGCGCGTGCTCGGCAAGGGCGCCCTGGTCTGGCTGCGCGACGCCGTGCCGCCGATGCTCGGCGCGCTGCCCGGCGCCGCCCGCGTGCACGCCGGCCCCGAGCCGCCGGCCGGCTTCCCCGACCGCTTCGACGCCGTCGTCGTGCTCGACTGCCCCGGCCTCGACCGCACCGGGCTCGAGGGCCGGCTCGGCGCGCTGCCGGTGGTCAACATCGACCACCACCTCGGCAACCAGCACTTCGGCGCGGTCAACTGGGTCGACTCCGCGGCGCCGTCGGTGGGCGAGCTGATCCACCGTCTCGCCGGCGGCCTCAAGCTCGATCTCGACCCCGACACCGCCACGCTCCTCTACCTGACCCTGGTCAGCGACACCGGCGGCTTCCGCTTCTCCAACGCCACGCCCGCGGCGTTCGAGGCGGCGGCGAGCCTGGTGCGCGGCGGCGCGAGCCCGATCGCGGTCTCGCGCTGGCTCTACGAGAGCCAGCCGGTCGGCCGGCTGCGCCTGCTCGGCGAGATGCTCGGCACGCTCGAGCTGGCCGCCGGCGGCCGGGTCGCGACGGTCGAGCTGCGGCCGGAGATGTTCGCCCGCGCCGGCGCCGCCGACGGCGACGCCGAGGACCTGATCGACGCCCCGCGCTCGATCGCCGGGGTCGAGGCGGTGGCGCTGTTCCGGCTGCGCCCGGACGGCCGCGTCCGGGTGTCGCTGCGCAGCCGCGATCGAGTGAGCGTCGAGCGGATCGCCCGCCGCTACGGCGGCGGCGGCCACAAGAACGCCGCCGGCTGCACCCTCGAGGGCGACCTCTCGGCGCTCCGCGCGCAGGTGGTCGCCGACCTGGCGGCGGCGGTCGACGCCGAGCCGGCGGCCGCGGAGGAGGCCGGCGCCGGCGCCCCGGCCGCGGCCGGGGCCGGGGAGGGATCGTGACCGCCGCCCTGCGCGACGGGCTGCTGCTGATCGACAAGGAGCCCGGCGGCACCTCGCACGACGTCGTGCAGCGGGTGCGGCGCATCCTCGGCGAGAAGCGGGTCGGCCACTGCGGCACCCTCGACCCCGACGCCACCGGCCTGCTGCTGCTCACCGTCGGCACCGCCACCCGGCTGACCCGGTTCTTGATCAGCGCGCCCAAGGTCTACGCGGGGACGATCCGCTTCGGCGTCGCCACCGACACCTACGACGCCGCCGGCGCGGTCACCGCCGAGGCGCCGACCGCGGGGCTGACGCGCGACGCGGTCGCCGCGGCGATGGCCGGCTTCGTCGGCGAGATCGACCACGCCGCGCCCCCCTTCTCGGCGAAAAAGGTCCGCGGCGAGAAGCTCTACGAGCTGGCGCGGCGGGGCGAGCAGGTGCCGGTCGAGACCAAGCGGGTGACGGTCTGGGAGTTCGCGCCGACCGGCGAGCTGGCCGAGCCGCCTTCCGACGCGCGCCTCCGGCGCGACATCGACTTCCGGCTCGCCTGCTCGTCGGGGACCTACGCCCGCACCCTCGCCCACGAGGTCGGCCGCGCGGTCGGCACCGGCGCCCATCTCGCGCGGCTGCGCCGGCTCCAGGTCGGCACCTTCACCGTCGAGCGCGCGGTCACCCTCGACGCGCTGGCGGCGGCGCTCGAGGCGGGCGCTGCGCCCACCGGCGGCGCCTGGATCCCGTTCGACGACATCCCGCTGCCGTTCGCCGAGGTCACCGCCGACGCCCAGCAGGAGCGGCGGGTGCTGCACGGCCAGACCGTGCTCGTGCGCGACCTCGGCGGCGAGGAGGGGGACTGGGTGCGCCTGGTCGACCGCCGCCACAAGACCCTGGCGGTGGGCACGGTCGCCGAGCGCATCGGCGAGCGCGGCGTCGGCGTCGTCCAGCCGCGGATCGTCTTCGTCGCCCGTTGACGTGGTAAGATCCCTAGCTTGAAGAGTTGAGAAGGATGAGCCGAGAGAAGGGCTCAGCGAAAAGAGCGCAGAGAGAACGAGCCCAGAGGGAAGGAGAACGTCCCGTGCCCCAGACCACGGAAAAGAAGGCGGAAATCATCGGGGAGCACCGGCTCCACGAGCACGACACCGGTTCGCCGGAGGTCCAGGTGGCGCTGCTCAGCAGCCGCATCGCCGAGCTGACCGAGCACTTCAAGACGCACGCCAAAGACCACCACGGCCGCCGCGGCCTGCTCAAGCTGGTCGGGCGCCGCCGCCGGCTGCTCGATTACATGAAGCGGAAGGACGTCGAGCGCTACCGCGAGGTCATCCAGCGCCTCGGCCTGCGCAAGTAGCCACGCTCCTCCTTTGCCGCCGGCGGCCCGCCCCCCGGCGCCGCCGCGCATCCGCCGCGAGCCCTCCCCGACCTCGAGGCAGAGTCCCGAGCGCCGCGCGGCACCCGGTGCGGCCCGCCGCGCCGAGCAGGCAGACCAGAGACGACGGACGAAAGAGAAAACGAACGAGTCGAAGCGAAGAAGGAAGAGGAAGAAGACCGCGATGAAACCGCACAAGAAGTTGACCCAAGAGATCGGCCTCGGCGGCGAGACCCTGACCGTCGAGACCGGCCACGTCGCCCGCCAGGCCGACGGCTCCTGCACCCTGCGCCTGGGCGACACCGTCGTCCTCACCACCGCGTGCATGGACGATCGCGACGACAAGCCGCGCGACTTCCTGCCGCTGACCGTCGACTACCGGGAGGGGACCTCCGCCGGCGGCCGCATCCCCGGCGGCTTCTTCAAGCGCGAGGGGCGGCCGACCGAGAAGGAGATCATCACCTGCCGCCTGACCGACCGGCCGCTGCGCCCGCTGTTCCCCGAGGGCTATTACCGCGAGACCCAGATCATCAGCTTCGTGCTCTCGGCCGATGGCGAGAACGACCCGGACGTCCTCGCCATCAACGGCGCCTCGACCGCCCTCGTGCTGTCGGAGATCCCGTTCTACCACCCGGTGGGCGCGGTGCGCGTCGGCATGGTCGAGGGGGAGGTGGTGTTCAACCCGACCAATAGCCAGCGCGACGTCGCCGACCTCGACCTGATCGTGGTCGGCACCGAGGAGGCGGTGGTGATGGTCGAGGCGGCGGCCAACCAGGTCTCCGAAGAGGTGCTGCTCGACTGCATCTTCCGCGGCCACGAGGAGCTCCAGAAGGTGATCCGCGCCCAGCACCAGCTCTACCGCGAGAGCGGCCTGCGCAAGCCGGCCTGGGAGCCGCCCGAGCCCTACCCGGCGGCGCTCTACGACCAGGTCAAGGCCGACCTCTACGGCCCGCTCCGCCAGGCGCTCGAGGTGCGCGGCAAGTTCGCCCAGAAGGACGCGATCCGCGCGGTCGTCAAGCCCTACCTCGAGGCGATCCCCGAAGAGGAGGAGGAGCGCCGGGGCCAGGTCAAGAAGGCGCTCAAGGCGATGGAGGAGGAGATCCTGGGCGACGTCATCCTCGGCGAGGGACGCCGGCTCGACGGCCGCGCGCTCGACCAGGTGCGGCCGATCGCGATCGAGACCGGCATCCTGCCGCGCACCCACGGCTCGGCGCTCTTCACCCGCGGCGAGACCCAGTCGCTGGTCACCGCCACCCTCGGCACCAGCCGCGACGCCCAGATCATCGAGGAGTACGAGGGGGAGAGCAAGCAGAAGTTCCTGCTCCATTACAACTTCCCGCCGTTCTCGGTCGGCGAGGTGCGCTTCCTGCGCGGCCCCGGCCGGCGCGAGATCGGCCACGGCGTGCTCGCGCGGCGGGCGCTGATGCCGGTCTTGCCGCACGAGGACGATTTCGCCTACACCGTGCGCCTGGTCTCCGACATCCTGGAGTCGAACGGCTCGTCGTCGATGGCCACCGTGTGCGGCGGCTCGCTGGCGCTGTTCGACGCCGGCGTGCCGGCGCTGGCGCCGGTGGCCGGGGTGGCGATGGGACTGATCAAGCGCGACGAGCGCTTCGCGGTGCTCACCGACATCGCCGGCCAGGAAGACCACTACGGCGACATGGACTTCAAGGTCGCCGGCACCCGCGACGGCGTCACCGCGCTGCAGATGGACATCAAGATCACCGGCGTCACCCGGGAGATCATGGGCCAGGCGCTCGAGCAGGCGCGCCGCGGGCGCCATCACATCCTCGACCAGATGGCGGCGGCGCTGCCCCAGCCGCGCACCGAGCTGTCGCGCTACGCGCCGCGCCTCTACACCATCGAGATCCCGCGCGACAAGATCCGCGACGTCATCGGCCCCGGAGGCAAGACCATCCGCTCGATCATCGAGGAGACCGGCTGCCAGATCGACATCCAGGACGACGGCCGGGTGATCGTCGCCTCGCCCGACGAGGCGGCGGCGCGTCACGCCATCGACCTCATCGAGCGCCTGACCGAGGTGCCCGAGGTCGGCCGCGTCTACACCGGCCAGGTGCGGCGAGTCGAGCCCTACGGCTGCTTCGTCGAGATCATGCCCGGCACCGACGGCCTGGTGCACATCAGCGAGATGGCGCCCTACCACGTGCACGACATCGCCGACCTGGTGTCCGAGGGCGACGAGATGACGGTCAAGGTGATCAACATCGACGACCTCGGCAAGGTGCGGCTGTCGCGCAAGGCGGTGATCCTCGAGAGCCCCGACTACGACCCGGCGCAGGACGCCGAGCTGGCGCGCGCCCACGCCGAGCGCAGCGGCGGCTCGGACCGCGGGGAGCGCGGGGACCGCGGCGGGCGAGGCGGCGACTGCGGCGGCAGAGGC
>CAZNIX010000260.1:0-7214 GCA_964573125.1 uncultured Thermoanaerobaculia bacterium | reverse complement strand
GCGGCGCGCTCGAGGCGCTGCGCGCGCTGCGCGGCCACGCCGAGACCCGCGACCTGCCGGTGGTGCTGATCGACGGCGGCGGTGCGGCGCGGCCCGCCCTCGACCGCCTCGCCGCGCTGCGCGCCGGCGCGTCCGACCTGGTCGCCGGGCCGTTCGACCCCGAAGAGCTGCTGCTCCGCGTCGAGCGGCTGATCGAGGCGGGCGGCTCGCACGCGACGCCGGCGCTCTCGGGCGACCTCGGCGCCGACCCGCTGCCCGAGCTGATCCAGTACCTCGAGCACATGGGCAAGAGCGGCGAGCTGGTGGTGCGCTCGACGCCGCGCTCGGGCCGCGTGCGCTACGTCAACGGCCGCGCGGTGGCGGCGAGCTGCGGCGAGCTGACCGGCGCCGAGGCGCTGCTCACCCTGCTCGAGGCCGACCGCGGGCGCTTCCGCTTCGTCGCCCGCGCCGCCGGCGAGGCGGCGCCGGCGCCGGCCGGCGCGCCGCTGCCGACGATGTCGCTCTTGCTCTTCGGGCAGTGGATGCGCGACGAGCTGGAGCGGCGCCGGCACCTGCTGCCGGTGACCGGCGCGCCGCTGGCGCTGACCGGCGCGCCGCTGCCCGCCCCCGCCGACGACTACGCCCGGCTGCCGATCGTCGAGGTGACGGCGCGCGTCGGCAGCGCCGCCGGCACCCGCCTCTACGACCTCCTCGAGCAGATCCCGGCGGCGCCGCGCGCGGTGCGGCTCGCGGTCGCCTGGCTGATCGAGCAGGGGGCGCTCGCCGCCGCCGCCGGCGAGGAGCGCGAGGACGACTTCATGACCACGCGCGAGATCGACGGCGCGCTCCTCTACGACCTCGCGCTCGACCAGCTCCGCGCGACCGCCGCCGGCCGCCGGGTCGGCGCCGGCCTGCCGCCGTTCCTGCTCCTCGCCGAGGAAGGGGTGTGGCCGGAGCTGCTCGCGCTCTTCGACGCGCTGCCGCGCTCCGGGCGCGGCGAGGCGCTGCGCGACCTCGGCAAGCAGCTCCGCCAGCGCCACGGCGGGAGCGCGGCGTTCGAGGCCGCGGGCGGCCGCATCGCCCTCCACGTCCAGGAGCTCTCCGACCAGGCGCGGCTCCAGATCGGGTCGCTCGTGCCGGTGTGCGCCGGCATGGTGATCTGGCTCGACCGCGGCCAGGCCGAGGCCGCGGTGCGCGCCGCGGTCGAGCACCTCCAGGAGATGGAGGGCAGCCCCGCCGGCGTGCTGATCGCCGCCCGCTCGGAGGCGGCCGGCCTTGCCGACCGGCTGTCCGCCCTCAACCGGCGCTGGACCGCCACCCCGCACGCGCCGCGGAGCCTGCTCGCGGTGCTGCGGCTGCTGCAAGGCCGGCCGTGAGCGATCCGGTCGACGCCGAGGCGGTGGCCGGGTACCTGCGCGGCCTGCAGGAGCGGATCTGTGCGGCGCTCGAGGCCGAGGACGGCGGCGCGCGCTTCGGCGACGACCGCTGGGAGCGCGCGGAGGGGGGCGGCGGCCGCACCCGTGTGCTCGCCGGCGGCGCGGCGTTCGAGCAGGCCGGGGTCGGCTTCTCCGACATCCGCGGCACCCACCTCCCGGCCGCCGCCACCGCGCGCCGGCCCGAACTGGCCGGCCGCTCCTTCCGCGCGCTCGGGGTGTCGCTGGTCATCCACCCGGCCAACCCCTACGTGCCGATCTCGCACGCCAACGTCCGCTTCTTCCTCGCCGAGCGGCCGCGCGGGGAGAGCACCGCCGGGGCCGACCCCGAGCCGGTGTGGTGGTTCGGCGGCGGCTTCGACCTGACGCCGTGCTACGGCTTCGCCGAGGATGCCGTCCACTGGCACCGGACGGCGCGCGACGCCTGCGCGCCCTTCGGCGCCGACGTCTACCCGCGTCTCAAGCGCTGGTGCGACGAGTACTTCTTCCTCCCCCACCGCGGCGAGGCGCGCGGCGTCGGGGGGCTCTTCTTCGACGACCTCGACGAGTGGGGCTTCGAGCGCTCGTTCGCGTTCTTGCGCGCGGTTGGCGACGCCTGGCTGCCCGCCTACCTGCCGATCGTCCAGCGCCGCCGTCCAACTCCATTCGCCGATCGCGAGCGCGCCTGGCAGCTCCTCCGCCGCGGCCGCTACGTCGAGTTCAACCTGCTCTACGACCGCGGCACCCGCTTCGGCATCCAGTCCGGCGGCCGCGCCGAGTCGATCCTGATGTCGCTCCCCCCGCACGCCGCCTGGCGCTACGGCTGGCACCCCGAGCCCGGGTCGCCGGAGGCGCGGCTGGCGGAGGAGTTCCTGCGGCCGCGGGAGTGGCTGGGCGGGGACCTCCGAGAGCGGGCTTCGCGCGCGGATCTCGACGGGACCCGCGAGGTCCTATCCCGCGCCGGCAAGGGCAACCCGCCGGTCGCCGGGGACGAGCTGCCGACCGCCAGCAGGAAAGGCCGAGGCTCGGTGCCCCGCCGTCAGCCCCCGGCTTCACCGCGGGACCGGTAAGTCCGACCCCCCGGCTCGGTCTCGAGGGGTCGCTGTCGTGTCGCGGAACTGAAGACCCCAACGGCAGCGGCCCCTCATGTAGTAACATGCCTACATCGCCAAGGAGGCCGCCATGACGATCACGAAGCTATCCAGCCGCGCGTTCAACCAGGACACCAGCCGCGCCAAGAAGGCGGCGCAGAGCGGGCCGGTCATCATCACGGACCGCGGCCGTCCGGCGCACGTGCTGCTAACCTTTAGGGACTACGAGCGGCTCACGCTCGACCAAGGCCGTTTCATCGACATCCTGGGTCTGCCACCGGGAGTCGAGGACGTGGAACTGGAGATCCCGACGCTGCGCGATCTCCCCCGCTCCGCTCACCTCGCCTGATGTTCCTGCTCGACACGAACGTCGTTTCGGAGCTGCGCAAGGCGCGGGCCGGGAAGGCGGACCCCAAGGTCGCAGCATGGGCGGCGGAGGTGCCGGCCGGGACCCTCTTCCTGTCGGCGATCACCGTCCACGAGCTGGAGCTCGGCACCCTCCTCGTCGAGCGCCGGGATCCGGCCCAGGGGGAGATCCTCCGGACGTGGTTGGACGATCACGTCCTCCCCGCGTTCGCCGACCGCATCCTGCCGGTCGATACCACGGTCGCGCGGCGCAGCGCTGCGCTCCACGTTCCCGACCCGCGTCCGATCCGCGACGCGCTCATCGCGGCCACCGCGCTCGTCCACGGGTTGACGGTCGTCACCCGCAACGTGAGCGACTTTGCATCGACCCGCGCCAAGGTCGTCAACCCGTGGTATTGAGGGTCTCCTGCATGCAGACGCGGTGGGACCCCGCATACCCACCAGACTGCACACGAGGTAGATAGACTATCCTGGCCATTCTCTGGACGACACTGCGATGCCGGGTCTCGACACCACCGTGCTCACCGGATTGGACCATAAGCTGGCCCTGAAGAGGATCCGGACAGATTCGTTCAGCGACTTCATTCATGCTCCCCACTACGGAGCTGTGTTCGACCACATGGGCGACGAACTCTGGGAGCGCCTTCGGAGGTTGCTGTCATCCGGCTCATTCGAGCCCTCCCTACCTATTAGCCTCGAGGTGCCACGCCCCAGCGGCATCACCCGCCCAGGCACGATTCTACCGCCCACCGATAGGCTTGCGTACCAGTTGCTCGTCGATCTCATTGCTCCAACTGCCGCGACTCAACTTGATCCGGAGCGCTCATATGGCTATGCGCTGACCGACCCAGATCCGACCGGGCAGATGTTCGAACCAGCGCATGACTCATGGGCCAGGCTCATGACGGCGGTTCGGTCGAACTGTGAACACCCCCACATCAACTACGCTGTTCGCGCAGACGTGGCCTCTTACTTTGAGGCAATTGATCAACATGCCCTCATCAACCTAGTCCGTGCCTCGGGGCCCCCTGCTGGCGCCGCCAATCTCCTCGAGGAACTACTCGCAGCCTGGAGGGAACGAAACTCTCGCGGATTGCTGCAAGGAATGTTTCCTTCAGATTTTCTAGGGAACTTCTATCTGTGCAGTGTAGACGGCGAGCTGGAGGTTGCTGGCATCCCATCAGTTCGATATATGGATGACATTTATATGTTCTTCACGTCCAAGGCTGCAGCTCGGACAGGGCTCGTTAACCTCTGTCGGTGGCTTCGGCGGAGTGGCCTTTTCTTGAACGAGAAGAAGACGGCGATCCATAGGGCGCAGCGATTGGTGCACGAAGAGACCCGAGTCGATGAACTGTTTGCACAGGCGCGAGAAGCTGCCGAGCAACAGGCGCTAGCCAATCTCGACTTCTACGGTTTCCAGGCGCGCTGGGACTTCGACCCCCAGGATTTCATGGATACCGAGGAGGTAGAGGCTAGTGCTTTCGAAAATCTCTTTGCATGCGTGGCCGAACCAGGTGTCCCAGCCGATAAGATTGAAAGGTTTTGCCTCCCTTTCCTAGGGGCTATAGGTTCTCCTATTGCTATTGACCGCGCCACAAAAGGAATCGTGGACAGGCCCTATCAAGCGAAATTGTACGCATCATACCTGAGTCACCTGTTTGGACCTCATCCAGAGGTAGTACAGGAAATCGAAAAGCTATGGGTGGATGAAGGGCTGTCCTATGATTGGCAGCGAATGTGGCGGGCGGCGTCACTGGCTTTCGCCACCGAAGGCACTGTAGCAGCACCTTCCGTGACCCTGGCGATGCGTAATCTCCAGGACTTCGGCCAGCCTCCAGCTGTGCGCGCCGTATGTGCTCAGATCGTCGCGAAGCATGGTAACGCTGCTCGTAAGAGAGCTCTTCGAACGATCTACTCTGATGAGCCATCGCCATATGTACGCAGCGCACTCGTTTTCAGTACAAGATACTTCGGACCAGATGAAAGGAGGGCGTGCTTGAAGGCGTGGGGGGGGGCACTCTGCCGAAAATACTATTATTGCACAGGTTGTGCGAAAGTTGACCTGAAACCCCCGATCCGAGGAGCGCGCCAGACAGAAGGGGCCGCGGTGAGCCAGTCTGGAGACGGAGGGCACCTGGACGGCGTGCTGGTCGCCTACGGCTGGCACCCCGAACCAGGATCGCCGGAGGCGCGGCTGGCCGAGGAGTTCCTCAAACCGCAGGACTGGCTGCGATAGGCCGGAGTCCAGGAGGGGCGTCAGCCCAGCTCGAGCCACGAGCGAAGGGCGACTCTGGCGGCCTCAGCGCCCCGTCTCACTCCCAGCCTCGGGTGTCGGCGGCGTGTTCGAGGAACTCGAGCGCGTCGCGTTCCGACCGCCGGCGGCCGACCAGCAGCGACTGGCGACGAGCCTCCTGAGCGAGGTCGGGCACTCCCACCTCGCCCAACCCGGCGGCGAGCAGCTCGCGCACCAGCTCGCTCTTGGTACTGCGCCGTCGCCGGGCCTCGCGCGCGAGCGAACGGTGGAGGTCGCCGCCGAGGCGGATCGTCAGAACGGTCGAGGCCGGCGTGGATCGCTTCATTGTCATACCGTATGACGCTCGAATTTCGAGGTCAAGGACCCTACTTCGCCGCTTCGCCGCAGAACCGGTAGCCGACCCCCGGCTCGGTCTCGAGCCAGCGCGGGTGGAGGGGGTCGTCGGCGAGCTTGTGGCGGAGCTTGCCGATGACGATGCGGAGGTAGTGGGCGTCCTCGGCGTGGCCGGGACCCCACAGCTCCCGGAGGAGCTGCTGCTGGGTGACGACGCGGCCGGCGTGGCGGACGAGCAGCGCGAGCACGCCGTACTCCTTGCGCGTCAGGCGCACCGGCTCGCCGCCGCGGGAGACGCGGCGGCGCGCGAGGTCGACGACGAGGTCGCCGTCGTCGAAGACCGGCGGCGCGTCCTCGCCGGCGCCGGCCTCGCGCAGGAGGCGCCGGACGCGCGCGATCAGCTCCTGGACGCCGAACGGCTTGGTCACGTAGTCGTTGGCGCCGGCGTCGAGCGCGCGCACCTTCTCGCCCTCCCCCGCGCGCACCGAGAGGACGACGACCGGCACCCGCGACCACGAGCGCAGCTCCGCGAGCACCTCCTGGCCGTCCATGTCCGGCAGGCCGAGGTCGAGGACGACGAGGTCGGCGCCCTCGAGCGCGAGCCGCTCGAGGGCCTCGCGGCCGCCGGCCGCCTCGCGCACCGCCCAGCCCTGCGCGCGCAGGCTGATCTCGAGGAACTTGCGGATCTGCGGCTCGTCATCGACGACCAGGATGCGCGCTGGCGGCGCGCCCGGCGCGGTCACTCGCGCTCCTCGCCGGCCGCCGCCGGCGGCTCGGGCAGCGGCAGGGTGATCCGGATCGTCGTCCCGGCGCCGCCCGGGCCGGCGAGCGCCTCGACCCGGCCGCCGTGGGCGCCGACCATGCCGCGCACGATGGTCAGGCCGAGCCCGCTCGACCGGCCGCCGCGGTCGCCGCGCGCGGTGCCGTGGAACAGGTCGAAGATGCGCCGACGCTCCTCCTCCGGGATCCCCGGGCCGCGGTCGGTGACGTCGATTGCGAGCTTGCCGTCCACCCGCCGCGCTGCGACCGCCACCGGCTTGCCGGGCGGCGAGAATCTGGCCGCGTTCTCCAGCACGTTGAAGAGCGCCTGCTCGATGAGCGCCGGGTGGACGTGGATCGGCGGCAGGTCGGGCGCGGCGTCGGTTTCGACCGCGATCGCCGGGTACTGCTTGCGCAGGCGGGCGAGCGCCGAGCCGAGGATCTCGTCGAGGCCGACCCAGTCGCGCCGGAGCTTGAGGCCGTCGGCGCCCAGGCGGGTCATGTCGAGCAGGTTCTGGATGTAGCGGTCGAGCCGCTCGGCCTCGCTCTTGATCGAGGCCAGGAGCTCGCGCCGGTCGGCCTCCGGCATCGTCTCGCCGTAGGCCGCGAGGCTGGTCGCGGCGCCGATCACCGCGGCGAGCGGCGTGCGCAGGTCGTGCGACACCGAGGAGAGGAGCGCCGAGCGGAGCTTCTCGGTCTCGCCCTCGACGCGCGCGGTCTCGAGCCCGGCGACCAGCCGGGTGCGCTCGGCGGCGAGCGCGACCTGCTGGACCATCGCCTCCGCGAGCCGGTGCTGCTCAGCCTCGAGCTCGCCCTGCTCGGGCGGGAACCGCAGCCCGACGGCGCCCAGGCGGACCTCCTCGACGGCCAGCGGCAGGAACCACCACGGCGAGCCCGCGAGCGTCCCGGTGTAGCGCCCGGCCGGCTGCGCGTGGCCGGCGACCCACTCGGCGGCCGCGAGGTCGTTCGGCGCGAGGCTCGCGGCGGCCGGCTGCGCGGCCGCCCGGCGCAGCGGCC
>CAZNIX010000259.1:6926-7219 GCA_964573125.1 uncultured Thermoanaerobaculia bacterium | reverse complement strand
GGAGCTTGGCAAACACCATCCCGTCGGCCCGGAAGTCCTCGGCGTCCCGCGCGCGGCCGGTCAGCGGCTCGCGGCTCCCGCCTCGCCCGTTCAGGGTGGCGCCGGTCCGGCCGAGCGCAGCGCCGGCGGCAGGCAGCGGTCGAGGAGGCCGCGCTCGACCGGCGGGAAGAACCCGGGCGAGCTCGACCGGGCCCTCGCCGCCACGACCGACTCGGGCATGCGCCCCCAGCCGGATCCGGCACCCGGCGCCCCCGCCGCGAACCCCCGCGCGACCGACGCCTACAAGAAAGTCT
>CAZNIX010000259.1:0-6916 GCA_964573125.1 uncultured Thermoanaerobaculia bacterium | reverse complement strand
TCCTCCGGCCGTTGCGCGGCGCCGGCCGCGCTCCAGGCCGCGACCCCGCCGGCGGCCCGCCGGAGGTCGAACCGCGCCGGGTCGAGCGCCGCGTCCTGGTCTTCGAGCGCCGCGCGCAGGCGCTCGACGAGCCCCTCCGGCGGCTCCGTCCGCGCCGCGCCGCCGAGGCGCCGCCAGGCCTCCCGCACCGAGCGGTCGAGAGCGGCCAGGAGGGTGGCCGAGAAGCGCACGAAATCGTCGACGTCGAAGCGGGACTCGGCGCTCTCCGGGTTGGTCAGGGCGATGTACAGCCGCACGCCGTCGCTCGTCGCCGGGGTCCCGCCGACGATCTCGCTCGGCCAGATGACGTGGTCCCGGCTGGTCGAGAACTTGCCGTCGTTCAGGAAGTAGAAGTAATTGGTCAGGAAGTGGTCGAACGGCTTGACCGCGCCGTGCTCGAGGGCGCCGCCGACCGCCGCGACCAGGAACGGCACCGTGTTGTCGATCCCGAAGCTGCCGACGACCGTCACCGCCGAGCGCGGGTCGAACGCGTTGAGGCCGCTGCCCGTGACCTCCGCCCACACGTCGCCGCAGAGCAGGGAGTAGCAGAGCAGACCGACGTAGTTGAACGCGACCTGGGGCACGGGGGAGCCGGGCACCCGCCACGGCACCCCCCAGGAGCCGGGCTGGGTCATCACGACCGCCGGGCCGTGCTGCCGGGTGTAGCGCCGGGCGATGCGCTGGAACGCCTCCGGCACGCCCATCCGGTCGAGCTGCTCGAACAGGCGGCGTTCGGCCGACAGCCGGAGATAGAGGCAGGCGACCTCCCGCCACTCGAGGTCGTCCTCGTTCATGCGCGAGCGCGGGGCGCCGATCTGCTCGGGCCGGAAGAACGCGCCGCAGCCCTCGCAGAAGTAGCTCCCGGCGCCGGCGCCGCACTCCGGGCAGGTGCCGAGGAGCCAGCAGCCGATGATGTAGCGGTCCGTCCGCGGGCTGTAGAGGTAGCGCTCGGTCCTGGTCTCGACCGCCGATTGCGCGCTCCACCGTTCGAAGACGCTGCGCCACCACCGCGTGTAGGGCCCGACCCAGCGCTCCTCGAGCGGGTTGATGAAGGCGTCGAAGCGGACGTCCAGCGCCTCGAGCTCGGCGAGGATGCGCCGGTGGAAGTGACTCGCGACCTCCTCCGGCGGCCGGCCCAGGGCGTGGGCGCGGAGCAGCACGAAGGAGTCGTGGGCGTCGGAGCCGGAGACCACGAGCACGCGGTCGCCGCGCCGGCGCAGGTGCCGGCGCAGGACGTCCATCTTGAGATAGGGACCCGCCATGTGGCCGAGGTGGAGCCCGCCGTTGGGGGTGGGCATGGTCGGCACCAGCAGGAAGTCCCGCGCCGCGCGGGGAGCGAGCAGCGGCGTCATGTCCGCACCCTCTCGCGCTCCGGCGCCGCCGGCTCGGGGGTCCCCGGCGCGCCGTTGGCCTCGAGGCCGAGCAGCCGGTCGAGCGCGTCCTCGGCGAGCGCCGGCGCCAGCCGGTACCCCGAGCCGGAACAGCCGCCGGCGACCACCAGTCCGCTCCCGGCCGACGGGCTCGCGACGAGCGGCGTCCGGTCGGGGGTGTAGGCGTCGCAGAACACCCGCCCGCCGGTGGCCGCGCCGGACAGCGCGGGGCAGTAGCGCCCGAGCAGCGCGAGCGCGGCCGTCCGGTCGGCGGCGGAGATAAGCAACAGGCCGCTCGGCGCGCAGTCCCACTCCTCGCAGGTGAAGCTGAACAGCCACTCCCCGCGCTCGGCGATCGGGAGCAGGAACGCGCCGTCGTCGAGGAAGGCGCAGACCGGATCCGAGAAGCGCGCCGGGCGCTCGAGGTGGAGCGCGACGATCTTCTTGGTGCGCACGCCGCGGGAGCGCGCGAGCGCGCCGGCGGGTCCGGTCGGCAGCCAGGGACCGGTGGCGATCAGGACCCGGCGGGAGACCACCGTCCGGCCGTCCGCGGCGTCGAGCGCGTACGGGCCGTCGCCGCGGAGGCTCGCGATCTCCACGCCCTCCCACAGCAGACGGCGGGCGCCGGTCCGGTAGCGCGCGACCAGGGCCTCGGCGATCGCCTGCGGGAAGCCGAGGCGGCAGCGGCCGCCGGCGAGGAGGACCTGGCCCGGACGGAGGGCGAGATCGGGGAGCGCCCGGCGCAGGCGCCGCTCCTCGGCGGCGTCGGCGGCGCGCAGCCCGGGGAGGGCGAAGCCGCGCGCGGCGTCCTCGAGCGCCGCCTCGCCGACCACGGCGTAGAGCGGCAGCTCGCGCAGCGGGAGCGGCGCCAGCTCCGCGGCCAGCCGGCCCCAGGCTTCGAAGCTGCGCGCGGCGAGAAACCGCTTGGCCGGCGTCTCGCCGAACGGGAGGTCGAGGCCGGCCGAGTGCCGGGTCGCCCCGCAGCCGACCGCCGAGCGCTCGGCGAGGAGGATCCGCCAGTCCGGCCGCCGCACGGCCGCCTGGTAGGCGGCGGCGGCGCCGACGATGCCGGCGCCGACCACCGCGAGATCGAACTCAGCGGCCGCCATCCTCGCGCCACCAGAGCGAGTAGACGGTCATCGTCTCGCCACCGGTGTTGGCGGCGGTGTGCGGCTTGTGCGGCTCGAAGTAGACCACGTCGTGACGGCCCAGGGGGCTGGTCACGCCGTCGTAGGTCAGCTCCCCCTCGCCCTGGCCGATGATCCAGATCTCGTGGACCGCGTGCTGGTCGACCGGCGTCGCGAAGCCGGGCTCGACCGTGAAGCGCGAGGCCTTGAACGGCGCCACCGGCCGGCCTCCGCGCTCGAGCTCGAGCAGGTGGAGCACCATCCCGGCGGCGGCCGCTTCGGGCTCGAGGTACGGCAGGTGCGCGCGGTCGGGCTTGGTCATCCGGTGGTTCCTTTCTGTTGCGGAAGGTCCTGCGAACCGTTCCAATCGAAGACGCTGGAGAAGGGGCCGAGGTCGTAGACCTCCCGGCCGAGGACGCTGTTGAGGATCACCGCGCTGCGCCACGGCGTCAGTCCCAGGTTCGGGTCGGCGATGCCGCGGCGGCTGCGCGCGCCGTTCTGGACGTAGAGGCCGAGGCCGGGGGGGCCGTCCCACTCGAGGGAGAAGTCCCGCCGCACGGTGGGCTCGTCGCCTTGCATCGAGATCGCCCCCCGCAGCGGCGCGAGGCAGTCCGGCAGGACCGACTCGTAGCCCGTGCACAGCACGATGACGTCGCCGTAGACGGCGCGGCGCCGCTCGCGCGCCCGGTCCTCCAGGTCGAGCAGCCAACCCCCCGACCGCGGGGTCAGCGCGGTCAGCTCCCAGCCGGCGTGGAGGCCGTAGACCCGCCGGCCCGGGGCGAGGTGATCGAGCTCGTAGAGCTTGCGGTAGATGCGCTGCAACAGGCCTTGCGTGATGCCGTCGCTCGCGAGCTTCTGCTCCTCGAGCAGCCGCGCGCGCTCGGCGGCGTCGAGGCCGTAGAAGAACTCGCTGTAGCCGGGCGCGAACAGCTCGTCGGCGAACGGCGATTCGTCGAGCGCGAGGAAGCCGGTCCGGCGCGTCACCCAGTGGACGGCGAGCGGCAACGCGTCGCGGTCGGCCAGCGCCTCGGCGAAGACCTCGGCCCCGGTCTGGCCGCCGCCGACCACGACCACGCTGCGTCCCTTGAGGGTCGGCCGGTCGATCAGGAGCCGCTCCGCGTGCAGCACCCGCGGACCGAGGTGGGGGCGCACGAACGCCGGGACCTTGGGCCGCGGTCCGGTGCCGACGACGACGTTGCGCGTGCGCACCTCGTCCGCGCCGAGGTCGACCACGAGACAGCCGCCGTCCAGCCGCACCGCGCGCGCTTCGCGCCCGAAGCGCACGCTCGGCAGCAGCCCCGAGACCCACCGGTAGTACTGATCGAATTCCCAGCGCGACACGCTCGGGAGGTCGGCGTTGACGAACTGATAGAGGCGTCTCTGGCTGGCGAGGAACGAGAGGAAGGAATAGGGGCTGGTCGGGTCGACCAGCGTGACCAGGTCCTTGACGAACGAGACCGTGATCGTGCTGTCGGGGAAGAGCAGGCCGGGGTGCCAGGCGAAGCTCCGCCGGCGCTCGAAGAAGCGGCCGCGCAGCTCCGCGAGCGGGGCGGCGAGCGCGGCCAGGCTCAGGTTGGACGGACCGAGGCCGATGCCCACGAGATCGAGCGGGCGATCGCGGTCGGCGTCGGCGCACGCGCTGCTCATCCGCCCGCCTCCCGTCGCGCGACGCCCCGGAGCCCGGCGCTCAGCTCCCCGACCTCGGCCTCGGGCCGCTGGACCGCCGCGCGCAGGAAGCGCTCGAGGTCCGCCGCCAGCGCGCGGATGGTCGCGGCGTCGAAGAGGTCGCGGTCGTAGACCCAGGTCGCCTCGAGGCCGCGTGCGGTCTCCTCGAGGAAGAGCGTGAGGTCGAGCTGCGCCGCCGCCGGCTCGGCACCGGCCGCGGCGTCCGCCGCGGAGTCGTCGTCGGCCACGCGCCGCTCGACCGGCATCGCGACGTTCTGCACCACCAGCTTGACCTGCGCGATCGGCGGGACGTGCCGGTCGCGGTCGGCCGCCACCGCGGCCGCGATCCGCTCGAACGGGAGCTCCTGGTGCGAGTAGGCGTCGAGCGTGGTCTCGCGCGCCCGCGCCAGCAGCTCGACGAACGACGGCCGGCCGCCGAGGGAGGTGCGCAGGGCGACCTGGTTGATGAACAGCCCGACGACCTCCTCGCTCCCGGGCAGCTCGCGGTTCGCGAGGTCGGTGGCGACCACCACGTCCTCGGCGCCGCTCCAGGCGTGGAGCACCGCCTGGAAGGCCGCGAGCAGGGTCATGAACGGGGTCGCCTGGTGGCGGCGGCCGAGCGCCTTGAGCGCCGCCGCCAGCTCGCCGTCGAGCCGCGCCCAGAGCCGCTCGCCGCGGCCGGTGCGCACCGCCGGGCGCGGGCGGTCGTACGGCAGCTCGAGCAGGGGCGGCGCCCCGGCGAGCCGCCGCCGCCAGTAGCCGAGCTGGACCTCCTCCAGGCGCTCGAGGTGGACGCGCTGCCAGACCGCGAAGTCCGCGGCCTGCGCCGGCGGCTCGGCCAGCCGCGGGGTCTCGTTGCGGGCGCGGCTCTCGAGCAGCGCGGCGAGCTCGCGCAGCAGGATCGAGATCGACCAGCCGTCGGCGACCAGGTGCGACAGCACGAGCCGCAGCCACGGTCTTTCGTCGCTCGGTCCCTCGCCGCTCGGCCTGACCAGCGCGGCGCGGAGGAGCGGCGGGCGGGAGAGATCGAAGGGCTCCAGCTCGGCCGCGGCGGGCAGGCGGCGCGCGGCGGCGGCGCGCTCCGCGGCGGGGAGCGGCGCGAGGTCGAGCACCTGGAGATCGACCTCCGCGGCGTCGTGGACGACCTGCACCGGCCGTCCCTCCTTCTCCTCGAAGGAGGTGCGCAGCGCCTCGTGTCGGCGGACGAGGTCCGCGAGGCACCGCCGCACCAGCGCCGCCGGGACGCCGGGCGGGAGCCGGACCGCGAGCGCGATGTTGAACGCCGCCGCTCCCGGATGGAGCTTCTCGAGCAGCCACAGGCGCTCCTGCGCGAACGACAGCGGGAGGTCCTGGGCGCGCGAGGTGCGCCGGAGCGGCGGCAGCCGCGGTCGCTCGCCCCGCCGGCGGGCGGCTTCGACGGCGCCCGCGAGCGCGCGCAGGGTCGGCGCCTCGAACACGGTGCGCACCGCCAGCTCGACGTCGAAGGTCGCGCGGACGCGGCCGACGACCTGGGCCGCGAGCAGCGAATGTCCGCCCAGGGCGAAGAAGTCGGCGTCGCCGTCGAGGCCCTCGGCGTCGACCCCGAGGAGGTCGCCCCAGAGCCCGGCCAGGGTTTCCTCGAGCGGGCTGCGCGCCGGCGCCCAGCGATCGCGCCCGCGGTCGCGGGCGGGGACGGGCAGGGCCTGGCGGTCGAGCTTCCCGTGCGCGGTCAGCGGCAGCGCATCGAGCTCGACCCAGGCCGCCGGGACCATGAACGAGGGGAGCCGCTCCGCCAGGTGGCGCCGCAGCTCCTCGACCGCCGGCTCGCCCTCGCGCTCGAGCACCACGTAGGCGATCAACCGGCTCGGGCCCGCGCCGTCCGCCCGGGCGACCACCGCCGCCCGCCGCACCGCGGGGTGCTCGGCGAGGACGGTCTCGATCTCGCCCGGCTCGATGCGGTGGCCGCGGATCTTGACCTGGGCGTCGAGGCGGCCGAGGAACTCGAGCTCGCCGCCGGGGAGCTGGCGCGCGCGGTCGCCGGTGCGGTAGAGGCGGCCGCCGGGCTCGGCGGCGAAGGGGTCGGGGATGAAGCGCTCGGCGGTGAGCGCGGGGCGGGCGAGATAGCCGCGGGCGAGCTGCACGCCGCCGATCAGCAGCTCGCCGGCGGCGCCGAGCGGGACCGGCTCGAGGGCGTCGCCGACGATGTAGACGCGCGTGTTCGCCACCGGCCGGCCGATCGGCGGCAGCCGGGGGAGCTCGGCGCCCGGCGCGACCGCGGTCGCGGTCGCCACCACCGTGGTCTCGGTCGGGCCGTAGTGGTTGACCAGGGTGAAGGGGAGCCCGGGCGGCGGGTAGCCGCCGAGGCGGTCGCCGCCGGTGAGCAGGAGCCGCGGGCCGGCGCTCCCGGTCCACGGCAGTTCGAGCGCGGCCTCGGCGAGCGGGGTCGGCAGGAACGTGACGTCGACGTCCTGATCGACCAACCAGCTCGCGAGCGCCGCCGGGGCGAGCCGGATCTCGTCGCCCTCCGGGATCACCAGCGTGGCGCCGGCGGCCAGGGACGGCCAGATCTCCCATACCGCGGCGTCGAACCCGAGCGCCGCGAGCTGGGTCGTCCGCCGCCCCTCGAGCGGCCCGTAGGAGGCGAGATGCCAGCCGATGAGGTTGCGCAGGGAGCGGTGGCCGACCGCCACGCCCTTCGGCCGTCCGGTCGAGCCGGAGGTGTAGATGAGGTAGGCG
>CAZNIX010000258.1:0-7244 GCA_964573125.1 uncultured Thermoanaerobaculia bacterium | reverse complement strand
GCGCATCCGCCGGCGCTTCCGGGAGCTGGCGGCGGGCCTCTACCGCGAGCCCGTGCGGTTCGGCGGGATCGGCGTCGGCCTGCGCCCGGCGCCGCCGGGGGTCGCGCCCGAGGCGCTCCTCGCCGCGGTCGACGGGCTCGGCGTGCGCCACGTCCTGCTCCGCCTCCACCCCTGGCAGGACGACCACGCGGCCGAGGAGGCGCTCGCGCGCGAGCTGGCCGCGCGCGGCGTCGACCTCGCGTTCGCGCTGCCCCAGAACCGGGACCTCGTGCGCGACCCGGCGCGCTGGCGGGCGGCGGTCGCGGAGCTGGGCGAGCGCTTCGTCCGCTACGGGCGGGCGTTCCAGATCGGCCAGGCGATCAACCGCAGCAAGTGGGGGGTGTGGTCGGTCGGGGAGTACCTCGACCTCGCCGCCGCCGCGAGCGAGGTCCTGCGCCGCCATCCCGGCGTCGAGCTGCTCGGCCCGGCGGTCATCGATTTCGAGTTCCACGCCACCGCCGCCGCGGTCAACTTGCGCCGCGAAGGAGTGTTCTTCGACGCCCTGGCGAGCCTGCTCTACGTCGACCGCCGCGGCGCCCCGGAGAGCCGCCAGGCCGGCTTCGACACCGCCGGCAAGGTGACCCTGCTCAAGGCGATCGCCGACACCGCCCGCCACTGCGCCCCCCGCTCCTGGATCACCGAGGTCAACTGGCCGCTGCGCGAGGGCCCGCACGCGCCGGCGGGGAGGGCGGTGGCGGTCGACGAGGAGACCCAGGCCGACTACCTGGTCCGGTACTGCCTGCTCGCCCTCGGCACCGGCCTGGTCGAGCGCGTCTACTGGTGGCAGCTCTGCGCCCGCGGCTACGGCCTGGCGGCGCCCGACGAGCGGGGCGGGCTGCGGCTGCGGCCGGCGTACCGCGCGCTCGCGACGCTGCAGCGGATGGTCGGGGGGGCGACCTTCCTCGGGCCGCTCGACGAGGCGGGCGAGCCCGCGACCGGTCTCGGCGCCGCGGCCGGCGCTGTGGACCGCTACCGCTTCCGCACCGCCGATGGGACCGACCGGATCGCCGGCTGGACCACCGCCGGCCGCTCGGAGACCGACCTACCCCGAAGTGCGCGCCGCCTGGTCCCGCGCGACGGTGCGGAGATCTCGCCGCCCTCGTCCGGTCGGGTCGAGCTCACCGGATCGCCTCGCTACTTCGATCTCGAACCAGAGTAGGCCCGACGCTGCTACCTACGCCGGTGCCAACGCCGCGGATCGCGGCTGCCGTGGAAGCATGCGAGAACCACCGTGGCCTCCGGATCGGCCACGTAGAGGATCGAGTAGGGGAACCGGCGCAGGAGAGCGCGCCGAATGTCCCGGCGGATTACCGGATAGAGGCGGGGCGTCTCCTCCACCGAAGCGAGCACCCGTCGGACCTCGGCAAGGAACTCCTCGCCGAGCCCCGCCCGCCGTTCTTCGTACCAACCGTAGGCCTCGTCGATCTCGGCCCTGGCCACCGGGCGCAGGGTCAGCGGAGGCATCAGCCGGCGCTCTTGCCGATCTTGGCCAGCGCGTCACGCCAGGGCTCACCCGGCGCCCGGTCCTCACGGTAGGCGTCGAGCCGCCGATCCAGCTCGTCCTCCTGGGCCGGAGTCAGAGGCACCTCCGCGGGCGTGGCATGCAGGCTGTTCCAGAGCTCCTCGGCGAGTTGGATGCGCTCGGCCGGGCTGAGGCGGTCGATGTCGAGTTGCGGCAGGGCCATGCTCCGTACCTCTCGGCGGCGGACCGCCGATACCTCGTACTCTACCGCTCTCGTCGGCCACGCGGCCTCGGGGTCGCCGCGACGATGATTGCGCCAATTCTATACCGGCTTCCGCGCTACGATAACCGCACCATGACCACCCTCCCCCGCCCCGCCCCCGGCGACGCCGCCCCGTACTACTTCACCTACATCGACCAGGTCCCGGCAGGGGACGTGTTCACCGTCCTCGCGGGCGGCGTCGCCGAGACGCGGCGGCTCCTCTCCGGGCTCGCGCCGGAGCGCGAGCACCACCGCTACGCGCCGGGCAAGTGGACGATCCGCGAGGTGCTCGGCCACGTGATCGACGCCGAGCGCGTGTTCGGCTACCGGGCGTTCCACATGGCGCGCGGCGATCGCACGCCGCTGCCGTCGATGGAGCCGGACGACTACGCCGCGACCGCCGGCGCCCACCGCCGGCCGGTCGCCGAGCTGCTCGACGAGCTGGACCACCTGCGCCGCGGCCACCTCGCGCTCTTCCGCGGCCTCGACGAGGAGGCTTGGGAGCGCACCGGGACCGCCTCGGGCGTCGCCTTCCGCGTCCGCGCCCTCCCGTTCATCCTCGCCGGCCACGAGATCCACCACCGGCGCGGGCTCGCCGAGCGCTATCTGGGTCGGTGAGAACCGCCGCGGCGCCGGTCGTCTACACCGGCGGCAGCTCGATCTTCTCCGGCGGAAACCTGCGATCGAAGCAGTAGACCCTCGGCGGCCCGGCGTGGACCGCCTGAGCCCAGAGCAGGGAGTCGGTGAACGAGACCCGCCGCGAGCCCCGGCACAGCGCCAGGGCCTCGAGGGCGATCTCCTTCGTCAGCGCACTGAGCCTGAGGTTGCGGCGGCGGACCAGGTCGCTCAGGGAGTCGGTGAGCGGCGCCCGCGCGACGCCGTAGAACGACTCCAGAACGTAAGCCGTCTCGATCAGAACCAGCTCGGAGAGGATGAGCGCGCCGCCGGCGTCGATCAGGGCCGCGGCCCGATCGGCCATCTCCGGGGGATCGCCGGTGAGGTAACGGACGACGACGCTGGTGTCGAGGAATCCCTCGGGGCGGGCCTCGGTCATTGCTCCCCCGTCATCCGGCGCTTCGCGACCGCGGCCCAGGCGTCCTGGCGAGCCTGGTCGAAGCGATCCGGGGGGATGGAGCGCTCGATCTGCCCGGCCAGGGCGCCGCGCAGGGAGCGGTCGTGCTCGGCCGGGTAGAAGCGAACCTCCACCCGGTCGCCTCCGACGATGCGCTGGACGGCGATCCATCCGGGCTCGACGCCCAACTCGTCCCGGATCGGCTTCTCGATCACCACCTGGCCCTTGGTGCCTACCCTCGTGCTCATGGTATGACCTCCATCCGATGGTAGGAATCCTCGACTGAGTATAGGGCATGGAGACACGGCGAACTTCGGTGGCGAGGACCCGGCGTGTCTTGGCGCCGACCAGGCTCCCCTGGCGCGATGGGCGCCCACCGCGCCTCGTCGGCGGCTGACCGGTCTATCCTTGGCCCATGGCCGCGCACCGCCCCGCCCGCACCGTCGCTTTCCTCCTCGCCGTCACCGCGCTGGCCGCGCTGCTCGCCACGCTCGCAGCGCTCGCCAACTCGATACGGGCGCCGGTGCAGTCGGCCGGCGCGCCCCTCTCCGGCGCCCCTCCCGCCGCCCGCGCGGCCGCCACCCCGCCGCCCGCACCCCCCGCCGAGATCCCCGCCGCCAACCCCCGCCGCACCCCGATCGTCGAGGTCGTCGACCGGGTCGCCCCGGCGGTGGTCAACATCGCGGCCGAGACGCTGGTGCGCGAGGCGGATCCGTTCTTCGGACCGTTCTTCTCGCGCGAGCGGCGGGCGCAGTCGGTGGGCTCGGGGCTGATCGTCGAGGGCAACGGCATCGTGGTCACCAACGCGCACGTCATCGAGGGCGCCTCGCGGATCGTGGTCACCACCCGCGACGGGCGCGAGCTCGACGCCGACGTCCTCGGCTCGGACCGCGACTCCGACCTCGCCGTGCTCAAGGTCGAGGGCGACGGGCTGCCGGCGGTCGCGCTCGGCCGCAGCTCGGACCTGCTGATCGGCGAGACCGTGGTCGCGATCGGCAACCCGTTCGGGCTCACCCACACGGTGAGCGCCGGCATCCTCTCGGCGCTCGGGCGCACCGTGCCCTCGGAGCGCGGCGAGCGCCTCTTCACCGACTTCCTGCAGACCGACGCCTCGATCAACCCGGGCAACTCCGGCGGGCCGCTGGTCAACCTCGCCGGCGAGGTGATCGGCATCAACACCGCGATCATCTCGGGCGCCGAGGGGATCGGCTTCGCGATCCCCGCCGACCGCGCCCGCCGCGTGGTCGCCGAGCTCCTCCGCTTCGGCGAGCTGCAGCCGCTGTGGACCGGGCTCAAGCTCCTCACCCTCGACCCCGAGCTGGCGCACCGCTACGGCGTGGCCGAGAAACGCGGCGTGCTGGTCTCCCGGGTCTTCCCCGACTCTCCCGCCGCCGCCGCCGGCCTCGAGGAAAACGACGTCATCGTCACCGCCGGCGGCCGGGCCTTGAGCGCGCGCGAGGACCTGACCACCGCGTTCTACTCGCTCCCCGCCGGCACCCCGCTCGCGCTCGAGGTCCACCGCGGCCGCCGCGAGCTGACCCTCTCGCTCACCCCCGAGCGCCCGCCGCGCGGCCTCGGCCTGGAGTTCCTCGAGCGCGGCATCGGCATCACCGTCGACCGCCAGCACGACGCCCTGGTCATCGACCGCGTGCTCCGCGGCAGCCCCGCCGCCGAACGCCGCCTCGCCCCCGGCGACGTCGTCATCGCCGCCAACGGCCAGCGCGTCAGCGACCCCGAAGCCCTCGGCCGCGAAGTCCTCCGCGGCCTCGAGCGCGGCGGCCTCCTGCTCATGGTCCAACGCGGCCGCTACCGCTACAACCTGAGCTTCCCGCTGTGATCAATCGAGGTCGAACGGCCGCCGCGGCGGGCCTTCGTCCGGCTCCTCCTCGGCCCGCTTCATCGCCTCCTTGAACTTCTCCTCGAGCAGCCGGTCCCGATCCTTCATCGCCGCCTTCTCGCGCTCGAAGAGCTGCTCCGCGCGCTGCTTGCCGGTGTCGAGCCCGGCGAGCAGGTCCTCGAAGCTGTGGCCGCCCCCGGGCGCGCGCTTGGGCGCGCGGTGCGCGAGCACCTCGCCGGTGGCGGCGTCGACCACCAGGTCGCTGCCGCACTCGGGGCAGACGAGCGTGAACTTCTTCGTCCCGGTCACGGTCGAATCATACCGCCGCCCCGGCGCGGCCGCCCGCCGCCGGCCGTGGCCGCCGCCGCGGCGCGGGCGGTGCCGCTTGACACCCCCGCCGGGCGGTGGGTAACGTGCGGCGTACCAGTGGGAAAGCCACCGCCTCTCGGGGAGCTGCGAGCAGGGGGGACCGAGCCATGAGCGGGAAACGCCACACCCTTCTCCCGATCCTGGCCTGCGCCGCGGCACTGGCCGGCTGTGCCGGCAAAGGGCCGGCGACGGTCGGCGTGGTCGCCCCGCTGTCCGGCCAGTGGGATCTCTACGGCCGGCCGATCGTCAACGGCATCGAGCTGGCCCACGAGCAGCTCGCCGCCGACCCGACCTTTCCGCGGCCGATCGAGCTCGCGATCCGCGACTCCGCGAGCGACCCCGAGAGGGCCGCCGCGATGCTGCGCCAGGTGTACGAGGACGCGGGCGCGCTGGTCGCGATCGCCGGCGTCACCACCCCCGAGGCGCTGGAGATGATCCCGGTCATCGACGACGAGGAGAAGGTGCTGATCTCGCCCTCGGCGACCAGCCCGAAACTGACCGGCATCTCGCAGTTCTTCTTCCGGGTCGTGCCCTCCGACTTCCGCGAGGGCGCCAAGATGGGCAACTTCGTGGCCCAGGAGCTGGACATCGACCGCGTGGTGATCCTCGCCGCCGAGTCGCCGTACGCGAAGGGGATCCAGGACGTCTTCAAGTCGGAGTTCGAGCGCTACGGCGGCGAGGTGCTGGCGGTGATCGAGTACCCGACCGGCACCACCGACTTCTCGCAGTACGTCCGCGAGGCGCTCTCGCACCAGCCCCAGGCGGTCTACGTCGCCGACTACGCCTACGAGATCGGCAGCATCATCAACCTGGTCAAGCGCCAGGGCTTCACCGGCCGGATCCTGACCACCCACGCGTTCGCCGCCCCCGGGGTGTTCGACCAGGTGGGCGCCGCCGCCGAGGGGGTGCTGCTCACCCAGGTGGTGTTCGATCCCGACAGCGACGACCCGGCGGTCCGCCGCTTCGCCGACGCCTACCAGGCGAAGTACGGCGCCAAGCCCAACTCCTTCGCCGCCCACGGCTACGACGCCATGATGGTGGTCGGCGCCGTGCTGCGCGCCGGCGACATCCACTCCGCCCGCGACTTCTACAAGGACCTGCGCAACCTGCGCGATTTCGTCGGCGCCGGCGGGCCGGTGCAGTTCGACGAGAAGGGCGACGTCGGCAAGTTCCCGCGCGTCTATGCGATCCAGAACGGGGACCTGGTCGATTTCGAGACCGTGATCGAGGAGCGCAAGAAGGAGATCCAGCGCCGCCTCGACGAGCTCCGGCGGCGGGAGCGCGAGGCCGCCCGGCGCGCCGCCGAGGGCCAGAGCGCGAACTGAGTCAGGCACTCTTGTTCTACAGCGCCGCTCAGCTTTTCCGCTTCCGCGGCCTGCTCGCCACCCTCACCGCGCGCGAGCTCAAGGCCCGCTACCGCGGCTCGGTCCTCGGCTTCCTCTGGTCGCTGGTCAACCCGCTGCTGCTGCTCGCGGTCTACAGCTTCGTCTTCGGCTTCGTCTTCCGCCGCCCGCTCGGCGGCGCCACCGAGCCCTACGCGCTGTTCCTGATCGCCGGTCTCTTCCCCTGGATCTGGACCTCCTCCTCGCTCCTCGAGGGCACCCTGGCGCTGACCGCCAACGCCGCGCTGCTGCGCAAGGCGGTGTTCCCGGCCGAGCTGCTGCCGGTGGTGCCGGTGCTCGCCAACCTGATCCACCTCCTGCTCGCGCTGCCGGTCCTCGGCGCGGCGCTCGCCGTCGGCCGCTGGCTCGGCCATCCGGTCGGCGGCTGGGGGGCGCTGCTGGTGCCCGCGGTGGTCGCGCTCCAGCTCCCGCTGCTCGCCGGGCTCGCGCTCGGGCTCGCGGCGCTCAACGCCCACTTCAAGGACGTCCGCGACCTGCTCGGCAACCTCCTGACGCTGCTGTTCTTCCTGGCGCCGATCCTCTACCCGCTGGGGGCGGTGCCGCTGGCGCCGCTGCGCGCGCTGGTGCGCGCCAACCCGTTCACCCCGTTCACGCTCGCCTGGCAGGCGACGCTGTTCGAGGGCGCGGTGCCGCCGGCCGCGGTGTGGCTGCAGATGGCGGCGGTGGCGCTCGTCGCGTGGGCGGCGGGCGCGGCGCTCTTCGGCCGCCTGCGCGAGACCCTGGTGGAGGCGGTGTGACCCGGGCCGGTGCGCAGGGTGCCGGCGGCGGCGACGCGGCATCGGGCGCGGCCGGGGCGCGCG
>CAZNIX010000257.1:0-7260 GCA_964573125.1 uncultured Thermoanaerobaculia bacterium | reverse complement strand
CGTGGAGCGACTCCGCCGGCACCGCCGCGGGAGGCGCAGCGGCCTCGAGATGGCCGGGGCCGGCGCAGTCCGGCGAGGTCGACTTCAGGCACTCCGGGCTCGCGAAGGTGGACTCCGAGACCGCCGAGGCGTGGCAGTTGAGGCAGTAGTTGCCGAACATCGAGAAGGGGTAGGCGATGTCGTTGGCGGTCGTGCCGTAGCTCCAGAACCAGCCGTCGAAGGCGCCCTTCGAGTCCTTGAACATCGGCGCCGCGTCCTTGTAGCCCGCGGGTTTGCCTCCGTCGCACTTGTTCCACATCGTCTTGACGATCATCTCGCCATCGGGGATCTCGCCCTGGCGCCCGCCCTTGAGCCACTCGTAAGCCCTCGGCGAGTAGTAGTTGACGACGTAGGAGCCGTGGACCTCCTGGGCGTCGCGGCAGGCCAGATCGCTCTTCCAGTCGAGGTGCTTCTCGTCCCAGCAGTTCGCCCCCACCCAGGCGTCGAGCACCTTGCGGAAGGCGGGGACGCCGATCTTCGACGGCAGCGGCAGCGGCCAGGCGCACGCCGAGGCGTTCGCGGCCGCCGCGGCGGGCGGCGGGACCCGCTCGGCGGCCGGCGCCGGCGTCGCCGGCGGCGCGCCGCCTTGCGCGGCGGGCGCCTCGGGCGTCCGCGCCACCGAGCAGGCGGCGAGGGCCGCGAGGGCGGTGAGGATCACGATGGAACACGTTGTGGAGCGCATCTTTCCCTCCTCGAATCGAAGATCGCCGAAACTCGGCGACGCACTGCTCCCACCGCCGCGGGCGGCGGCGCGTTCACTCCGCGGGCAGCGGCGGCGGTCCCGGAGCGAGGTAGCTCCGGTACTCGGCGCCCGCGGTCTTCTCCTCGTACTCGGCGCGGATCGCCGCGCGCAGCTCCGGGCGCTCGAAGAGGTCGACCATGGTCGCGGCGAGCGTCTTCGCGGCGTGGAGCATCCCCTTGTGCCCGATCGACATGCCGCCGGTCGCGACCACCGGCCAGGCGTGCCACGGCGATTCGGCCGGGGCGGTGGTCACCGAGAGGTGGAGCGTGGGCGCCGCCCAGCTCACGTCGGCGACGTCGGTCGAGCCGCCGTCGGGCTCGCCGGGGTCCTCCTCGAACGGCTGCACCGAGCCGTCGAGCCCCTTCTCCTCGACGCCGGTCGAGCGCTGGATCGCGCGCGCGAACTCCTGCTCCTCGGCGGTGAACTCGATCGGTCCGAGCCAGGTCAGGTTGTCGTGGAGCAGGCGCGCGCCGGTGAAGTTCGGCAGCATCTCGTAGTCGCCGGTCTGCACCCGCAGCTCGCCCTCGACGCCGGCCGCCTGCGCCGCCCCGGCGACCATCGCGCGCGCCCGCTCGAGCAGGAGATCGACCTGCTCGTGCTTGCTGTCGCGCAGCCAGCACCAGACGCGGGCGCGCTCGGGGATGACGTTCGGCACCTGGCCGCCGTCGAGGATCACGTAGTGCATGCGCACGGTCGGCCGCACGTGCTCGCGCATCAGGTTGAGGGCGTGGAGGAACAGCTCGACGCCGTCGAGCGCGCTGCGGCCGTTCCACGGGTCGTAGGCGGCGTGCGCGGCCTTGCCGCGGAACTCGACGACGAAATCGACCAGCGCCTGGCTCGACTCGGTGTCGGCGCGGGTCTCGCTGTCGGGGTGCCAGGCGAGGACGGCGTCGACGTCGGAGAACAGCCCCTCCCGCACCATGTAGAGCTTGCCGCCGACCGACTCCTCGGCCGGCGTGCCGTAGAAGCGCACCGTGCCGGTCAGCTCGCCGGCCGCGATCCGCTCCTTGACCGCGACCGCCGCGCCGAGGCTCGCGGCGCCGAACAGGTTGTGCCCGCAGCCGTGCCCGGGCTCCCCCTCGACCCGCGGCGCCTTCTCCGGCTCGGCCTTCTGGCTGAGCCCGGGCAGCGCGTCGTACTCGCCGAGGATCGCGATCACCGGCCTCCCGGAGCCGTACTCGGCGATGAACGCGGTCGGCATCCCGGCGACCCCGCGCTCGACCGCGAACCCCTGCGCCTGGGCGTAGTCGGCGAGCAGCGCCGCGGAGCGGTGCTCGCGCAGCGCGGTCTCCGCGAACTCCCACACCCGGTCGGCGAGGTCGATCAGCTCGGCGCGGCGGGCGTCGATCGCGGCGACCGCGGCGAGCTTCGCGGCGGAGGGGGCCGCGGGCGACGCGGACGGCGAGGCGGCCGGGGCGGCGGCGAGCGGCGCCGCGGCCAGACCGGCGAGCAGACCTGCAGCCAGAGCGACACGGGTGCGCACCACGTTTCGGGCCCTCCCAGTAGAGCGGAGGCATTGTACCAGGCCCGGCCTCTTGAGAAGGCCGTGGCCGGCACCGCCCCGGCGTTGGGAGCCACGGGCGGACCGGCCATGGTGTCAGGCTCGGAGCACTCAAGGACAACAGAAGCGCACTTCGTAGTCGAGACAGCTCTGCCCGCCGGGCTGGTCGGCGTTCCCGCACACGCCACCAAGCGCGGTCGCGCACTGATAGACCTGGCCGGCCTGGCCCCAGTCCTGATGTCCCGGCCGGGTGCGGCACTCCACCTTCGTCGGCTGGGCGCAAACCTGTCCGGCCTGGACGAAGTCTTTGAGGGTCTCGAAGTCGCCGACTCCGCTCGGAGCGTCCCGGTTCAGCCAGGCGGTCCAGGTACACGATGGCAACGGCGGCCCGATCGTGCAGTCATGCGCCCCGGGGACGTTCTTGAACAGCTTGTCGTCCCAGGCGAAGTAGCCCCCGCCCTTGTCGCCATCGGGCATGCTCGAGACATCGCAACCGGCTCCTGTCACACAGCTATCCCGGTTCGGGTCCCACCAAGCATCTTGGGGGCACGCGCAAGACTTGACGCACTTCACCCACCGCTTCTGGGCCGCCTTCCAGCGGCGCGTACCGATGTGGGCATAGGCGGTCACCCAGCCGTCGTAGGAGTGGTTCAGGGCCTTGCAGATCCAAGCGTCGTTGAGGTACTGGACGGAATCCGAGGCGGCCTTCTCCCCGCAGAGATGGTTGCACTCCTCCTCCTTCTTCTTTGCCCCGGCGGTGCAGTTTCCCCACTCCTTGAGCTGTCCGTAGTGGAGAATCTCGTCCGGTAAGGTGCCTTTGCCGGTGAAGTCGTCGACCGTCGACACGGCACACCAACAGTGGCACTTCGCCTCACTCGCGGCGGGGAGACCGACCAGAACCAGCAGCCCGAAAGCGAGCAGCGGAAGCGTTCTCAAACCTGCCCAGCGATAGCTCACAGAGGACGTGGTACAGGACATGTTGCATCTCCTTCCAAGAGGTCTACCAGTCTGCCAACGGGACCTTCCCGTGACATCCTGAGTGCAACAATCCGCCTCCCTTAGAAATGTTTACTCTTCGACAGCATACAGACAATTGCCTCGTGAACCAGGTGCGATACACGGCACAGACCTGGGGCTGATCCCGAGGTTTGTTTACTCGGGCCGGCCGGCCCCCACTAGCGGCAAGCCGGCCGGCCGCCACGACGTGCACCGCTGCGGGCACTCCTCTTCCCCGGCGGTCTTCTATCCCGGCGGCGGGACGAACCACCAGGTGATCCGGCCGACCTCTTCGCCGCGCCAGAGCTGGCGGATGGCGAGGCTGTGGCCGAGGCCCGGCTGCACCGGGTTCGTGCCGGTCGCCTCGAGATGGAACGCCGCGTCGGCACCGAGGCCCGCCGGCAGGTAGACCTGGCCGAGCGACATCCGCGGCCGCGCCGGCAGCGCCAGGTCGCCGCCGCCGTTGGCCAGCCAGTGCTGGCGCTGGCGCATCTTGGCGGCGAGGGCGGGGTGGACCTTGAGCGTCACCCGCAGCCCGGCCGGCAGGCGCTGGAGCACCTCGAAGCCGAACGTGCGGCCGCGGTCGGGGGTGCCCGCCAGGAAGAACCCCAGCTCGACGCGCTGGGCCGGCGGGGTCGCGATCCGGACCTTGTGGGCGTTGCGCCATGCCACCCCCGGCCCGCGGAGGAAGGCCCGGTACTCGGCCCAGTCGAAGTACGGCGGCGCCGGGGGGAGCGCGGCGTCCGCGCCGTGGACGGCCAGGAAGCTGACCGGCGGCACGACCTGGCCGGACCAGAACGCGCTCGTCGGCGGACGGTTGGTCTCGATCAGGCTCCAGTTGCCCAGCGGCCCGGCCACCACCAGGGTGTCGCCCTGCGGGATCCCGGGCGACAGCAGTGTCCCGATCGGCTGCCACCGCTCCGGCGTAATCAGCGTCGCCGCCCGGCTGGCGTAAAGCCGGACCGGGACCGCGCCGCCGGCGAAGCCGCGGTTGCGCAGCCGGACGTAGACCTCCCGGGGGTAGAGGGCGTCGGGGACCGTCCAGTCGAACGGATCGCCGGGGGCGGGGGTGTTCGCCCGCACCCCCTCGCCGAAGAGCTGGCTCGCATTCCCCTCGCCGTGCCACACGAGGATGTCCGGGCTCGAGCTGAGCGTGCCGCCGGGCACCGGCCGCGTGCCGTCGTCGTCCACGGCGCGCCGCATGTAGAAGTCGGGCACGAGCTGGAGCCTGTCGCGGACCAGCGCGCGGAGGTCCGGCATCACCCCGATCGCCCCGGCGACGTTCGGCCCCTGGCGGGTGCCGGCCCGCGGGTCGGAGAGCGCGGCGCGCATCGCCCGCGGCAGCAGCCGGTTGCCGCTGACCGCGTGGTGCAGCGCCTGGACCAGGGCCGCCGCGCCGGCGATGATCGGCGCCGCGCTCGAGGTGCCGGAGAAGGTGTTGGTGTAGTAGGCGTCGGCGGCGGCGAGGGGATCGGAGAGGTCGCCGTAGCCGCAGGAGGTCACGCTCTCGCCCCAGGCGCAGCAGTCGATGCGCGAGCCGTAGTTGGAGAACGACGCCCGGTCGTGGGGCGCCGCCGAGCGCGCCGCGCCGACCGCGATCGCCCCCGAGTCGCGGAAGCGGGAGTCGGCGCGGTTGAGGCTCGCGCCGGTATCGGGGTCGACGTAGCGGTCGAGGTCGAAGCCGCCGTTGCCGCCCGCCTCGACCACGATCACCCCGAGCGCGGAGGCGAGCCGTACGGCGTCGAAATCGGCGGCGTCGATCTCGGTCGGCAGGCGGCCGCGCTGGACCTCGAGCAGCAGGACGTCGCCGTCCAGGAGCGGGTAGGACGCGGCCGGCACCAGCAGGTTGACGATCGCCGAGGCGACGTGGCCGTCGGTGTCCCGGAAGGGGTGGGGCCGGCCGTCGCCGTCCTGCTTGGACTCCGGCCAGTAGTGCGAGGCGAGCACGAACTCGCCGATCCCGGTGGCGGTGCCGGCGACGCCGCCGGCCGCCCCGGTGGCCGCCAACTGGCCGAGCACGGCGGTGCCGTGATGGCCGAAATCGGTCTGGCCGTCGAAGCGGTTGCCGCCGCCGACGATCTGTTGCTTGTTGAGCACTTCGGCCCCGAACTCGCGATGACCGGAATTCCACCGCTGCTCGAGGTCGCAGACCCTGACCGTCCCCGGCGGGCTGCCCAGGCTCCCGAGCGCGTGCCACGCCCAGCGCGCGCCGATCCCCACCGGCGCGTCGTCGAGGTAGCCCTGGTCCTCGTCGAACGCCATGCCGCAGGGCACGGCGCCGCTCTGCTGGGGGTCGTTCGCCACCAGCTCGGCGTAGGCGAGGTCGACCTCGGAGAGCCGGTTGATGCGCTCGACCACCTCGTCGATCCGGTCCGGGTAGCGGCGGACGTCGACCCGCCAGTAGCCGGTCAGGCTGTGGAGCGGCTTGAACGAGGTCAGCGCCGCCCGCCTTTCCAGCTCGCGGATCGCCGTGAGCTGGGCTGCGCGGCCGAGGAGCTTCTCTTCGCGCCGCCTGTCGAGGTCGATCAGCGGCCGGGAGACCAGCGCGCCGGCCGGCTCCAGGGGCTCCGGGGGACGCTCGGGCGGCGTGTCCTCGTCCCCATCGCCCTTCTTGCGGCGCTTCCCGTGACCGAAGGAGGCGGACTGCACGCCGCCGCCGGCCGCCTCTCCCTCGCCTCGATCACCGCCCTCCTCGCCCCCGGCCTCGTCGAGCCGCAGCTCGAGCGCGGCCTTGAGCGCCGGCAGCGGAATCCGATCGGCGAGCTGCCACAGGCTGCCGGCGGCTCCGAGATCGATGCCGGCGGCCAGCCGGACGATGACGAAACCGGAGCGGTCGCGTACCGTGGCCCCCGGCCGCTGCGGCGCCTGCGCCTTCTCCGACGGGCAGCAGCAGCAACACGCAGGCGGCGCGGCGCCGCGGCTCTCGACCACCGTGGCCACCGGGCCGTAGCCCCAGGCCGGCCCGGTTGCCCCCCACGGGCCGGCGGCGGCGTACCAACCGCCGCTCGGGTCGCTCGGATCGGGCGTCGTCACCAGCGGCTCGGTCGGGTCGCTCGGATCGGGTGTCGTCACCAGCGGCTCGCTGGGGTCCCAGCCGGCCTGTCCGGCCGTGCCGGGCGCCGCGCGCCGCAAGCGGCGGGGCGCGGCTTCGTGGATCGTGATGTGCAGGTTGCGGACCATGGCTATCTCCTGATCGCCGGAAGTTCGTGGCAGAGGGCGCGCGGGCGCGCCGCGGACACGCCGCGGACACGCCGCGGACACTGCACTGTGTCGAAATCCCTTCGCCGGCGGCGCGGGTGCGCCGCCGGCCGCTCCAGGGCGGGGCGCGGGCGGCCGCGGCCGGGGGCCTCAGTCCGCGAACGGGGAGAGCGGGCGCGGATCGCCCTGGAGCACGAACCCGGCCCATTGCTGGGGGCGGCGGCCGGCGCGGATCAGCCCCTGCTGCGCCTGCCGGAGCGCTTCGGCCGGGGGCAGGCCGCGCTCGATCAGATGGTGGTAGAAGCCGGTCATCAGCTCGCCGGTGCCGGCGTCGGGGACCGGCCAGAGGCTGACCAGCACCCGCTCGGCGCCGGCGTAGAGGAACGCGCGCGGCAGGCCGGCGGCCAGCGCCTCGCCGCGGACCTCCCGGCCGAGGGCGGTGTCGCACGCGGAGAGCACCACCAGCTCCGCGGCCAGGTCCAGGCCGTAGACCTCGTGGGCGTAGAGCGCGCCCTCGACCGGCCGCCCCGCGGCGTCGAACCGCGACAGGGCGAGGAAGGAGAGCAGCGGCCGCTCGGCGTTGAGCACGCCGTGGGCGGCGAGGTGGAGGATCCGATACCCGCCGGCGTCGCCGTCGACCACGGCCTCGCGGGTCGCCTCGAGCCCGGTCTTCGCGAGCGTCTTGCCGGCCGGCAGCCCGCCGAGGATCGCCTCGGCCTCGGCGCCGGCGTGGGGCAGGCGGCGGAGCGGCGGCGGAGCGGGCGGCCGGCCGCCGCCGGCCGGG
>CAZNIX010000256.1:0-7262 GCA_964573125.1 uncultured Thermoanaerobaculia bacterium | reverse complement strand
GGAACCGCTACACCTACGTGCTCGGCAACCCGGTCAACTACATCGACCCCTACGGACTGGATGAAAGGCAGGACGACCCCGGTGACGACCCCCTTTCCTACCCTCCATCCCTTCCAACCCGCCGACCGGGCGGCAGCGGTGGAGGGCACCACGGGGGTGGAGAGGGAGGCGATGGAGCCGGCGACGGCACGCCGACGCCCGAACTCCAGTCCGTCCAACAAGAAGTAGACGATGTTGATTGCGATTTCATCGACAACCTATTCGGGACTATTGAACACGGGATCCAGAACCTCGGCAGCGTGATACTCAGCGCCGATGCCGCCGTATGGCCGATCACTGGTTACCTGAATTGGGGACTCGCCGGGAACATTACAGCCAACGCAGACGGCTCGGCAACGGCCTATCTGGGTGGTGGATTCGTCCTCGGTATCCTCGGCACAAGGGCCTCGAGTCCACGTTTTGGGGGCACCGCCGCAAGTCGATCGACAGGATCCTCGTCAGGGTGGGGAGTGCGCGCAGCCGGTGGACTTCCGGCACCAGCGCTTGTTGGCTTGCGAGCATCGGGATTCGTCGGTCCAAGAGGGACCTCGGCCAATGCTGGGATAGGCTTGGTGAGCGCTCCGTCAGGTTCGCTCACTTTTGGCTATGCGGGGACACTGCGTGGGCCTAGTGTCACGGAGGTCAGTCCATGTTCATTCTTCCGCTAAGCCTACACGGGATTCTCACGTGGCTAGCCATACTCTTGAGCATCACAATACTTATCCTCTTGTCGTGCCTTTGCACCGCGCTTCGCAGGCGGCATGAAGCGACGTGGGTGGCTCTCGGCGAGCCAACTGCCATTTACAACTTCTCCAGGGAGGTTCAATCGAAGGTCAACCGTTTCCTGTGGCGCCGAGAGTACAAACGACTCGCCGACCCTGGACTTGATCGACTTGCGATAGCAATCAAACTCCTGACGTTCGTCGTTGTCGTTACCATCCTGTTGGCAGGTGCTTTCTGGACCAGAGGAGAGTGAGCGATGATCCGGCTGGTCTGGTGTGCTTTGATGCTCACGATCCTGTTTGGTGGACTGCTGTACGCTCTAACCGTCAGGAGACTTCGTCGACATCATCCGCTGCTATGGAGGAGCCTGGGAGAACCGCGTGAGGTGCTCGCTGCTTCGACGCGCCCAACGACCATCGGTGACTTCCTCAGGAAAGGCGAGTACCGTCACCTTGGCGATAGGACCCTCGCGCGCCTAGCCAACGCCGTGAGAGTTGCCACGCTGTTTTCTCTGTTGTTCTTCGGTTTCGGGGTACTGTTGATCTTGGTTGCGACGATCCACAGTTGTGCATAAATGAAGTGATTGTAGGCGCGTCCGCCTCTCCGCTTCTGAGCCCGCCGTGCGCCCTGGCCGACCCCGAGGAAGAGAACGGTGGCAGCGCCTGGGGGGACGATGTCGCGCAGGACGGCTGGCGACCACCGGCCAGCTTCAACCGCACGATCTGCGCCGCCTACTGGCGCGCTCCCCGTTCGACGCCGCCCGCGCCGCGGGCCCGAAGACCTACGCCGAGCCTGTAGCCTCCGCTGCTCCGCCGCTTCCGCCGCCTCCCCCGCTCAACCCCCCATGCAAGTGAATCTCACGCTGCTCTACGCGGTGGTACTTGCGATCCTGCTAATCGTGGTATCGTTCAACCTTGTCTGCAAACATGTCCTGTTTACACGATTGCGCCGCGACCACCCTAGGCTGTGGGAGGAGCTAGGAGAACCTTCCTTGTTCCGGGCGCGAAGTTGGCGAGAGACCATGGATAGGCCAAGGGTCATCTGGACCATCAAGGTGGTAGAACTTTCTGAGAGCACGACTGTAAAGCTTGTTGTTCTTGCCCGCATCAGCGACGTTATGGGTGGCGTCCTGTTCATTCTGTTGATGGCCGTATTCATCTTAATGGACTTTGATGCATGAGGCGGATGGTTGCATCGCAATAGCATGGAAGGCCTGCGATGAGGAGCGAGCGCTCCAAGTGAGGCACTTGGAAGGAGGTGTCGTGTTGCCAATGAACGCTGACGCCAAGGTGCTCTACTGGATACTAGGACTGCTGGTTGCCGTAGCTGCCGGCAACCTTGCCGTCAATCAAGCCCTGCTGTTGCGGCTGCGACGAAGCCACCGATCGTTGTGGGAACACCTGGGTGAGCCGAGGTTGTTCAGCCGTCGGAGCTGGTCAGCGGCGATGAAGAGACCGAGGATCGTATGGGCTAGGGAAGTCTGGGACCTTCCGGGCCGGGGGATCCGGCGGGTGGTTTGCCTGGGGCGTGTCCCAGACATCATCGCGTTGCTCATACTCGCAGCCCTTGCGGTGGTTTTCATAGTGATGTTCGATCGATCATAAGGAGAGAATCGGCTAGACTGCAGTGGAGCTCGCGTCTCGTCGCGCAGCATCTCCATGAGCTCGGCCGGACCGGCACGGTAGGCACTCTCTCTGTCGGTTCTCCTTCACCTTGCGTGGACGGATTCCCCAACCCAGGCTCTGTCCACTGCCCGGTATTTGCCGGCCTGCGGCGAGCCGGTGGGCTCCGAGGCTGACCGCTCTCCGACTGCTTCCTGAGCGAGCCTGTAGTAGCCTCCGCCGCTCCGCCGCTCCGCCGCTCCGCCGCTCCGCCGCTCCGCCGCTCCGCCGCTCTTGCGATTGACATTGAGCCGCCAGGTCCAGGGCATTCAGCGAAATGAGAGTCTACGAGCTGAGGGATTCGTCGGGTCAAGTGATCGCTCTGGAGATCCCGCACATCGGTCGTCACCGGGTGCAGCGACTCATTAAGCGAATCTCTGGAGTGACCATGATTCGTCATCAACGTCCGTTCCAGTTTCGGTCGCGTGAGGACTTCTGTGAATGCCGCGCTGACCGGGCTGCCACAATCGGACGGAGAGCAGGCAAGCGATGGTTTCCGCAATGGTAAGATGTCGAGCAGCGAGACTGTGAGGAACGAGACGACTGACGCATCTGTCCAATCGAGCAGGGCGTCGAGCGTGCCACGCGTTTCGCTGGTTGAGATTGAATTGTCCTCCGCCTTAACACCGATCTACAAATACTTGCTCCCCTTCATTACATTCGCCGGATTCATCATCGGTGTCGCTCTCCGCCAGTGGCTCATCGTCGTGCCCTTTGCTGTTGCGGTGGCAGCTGCGGTGATGTTCGCGGTGCAGCTCAAGCGAGTCGTGCTAGAAGATGGCGACTTGGTCCTCATAGACCTCCTGAAACGCTGTCGGATTTCTTGTGCGACGATCGGCGAGGTTCAGGAGAGTCGAGTTCTTAACATCCGGCCAGCGTGGATCTTCTTTAAGGTCCCTACGCGTTTCGGCCACCGCATCGCGTTCATCCCGAAACTCGGCTCCGTGCCTCTGTGGAAGTCACACCCCGTGGTACAGCTCCTCCGCCAAGCGGCCAGCTCGCCACCGGCGGAGAGACCGGCCGAGGCCGCCGGGGATGACGAGCCCCTGACGCCATCCTGACGGCACCTGACACGTCGCCGGGGGACACTCCCGCCCGCCCCCATCGGGGGCCGAGAGGAGTCCGCCCGCGATGATCGAGCCGTTGACCGAGAAGCCGAAGCTGGTGCTGACCTGGAAGGGGTTGCCGTTCGTCCTCGTCCACCTGGCGTGCCTGGCCGCGTTCTTTCTGCCGTTTTCGTGGCCGCTGGTCGGGCTCGCGGTCGGGCTCTACCTGGTGCGGATGTTCGCGATGACCGGGTTCTACCACCGCTACTTCTCGCACCGCACCTACAAGACCAGCCGCGCCTTCCAGCTCGTGATGGCCGTGGTCGGGCTGACCGCGATGCAGAAGGGACCGCTCTGGTGGGCGGCGCATCACCGCCAGCACCATCGCTACAGCGATCGCCACGGAGACGTCCACTCGCCGGGGCTCCAGGGCTTTCTGTGGGCGCACTTCGGGTGGATCCTCTCCCAGCAGCACGACGAGACCGACTACGAGCGGATCCCCGATTTCGCCCGCTATCCCGAGCTGGTGTGGCTCAACCGCTGGCACCCGGTGCCCGGGCTGGCGCTGGCGGGATTGCTGTTCGCCGCCGGCGGCTGGCCGGCGTTCATCTGGGGCTTCTGCATCTCGACCGTCGCCACCTGGCACGTCACGTTCTCGATCAACTCGCTGACCCACATGGTCGGCCGCCGCCGCTTCGCGACCAAGGACGACAGCCGGAACAGCCTCATCATGGCGATCCTCACCCTCGGCGAGGGGTGGCACAACAACCACCACCACTACAAGGCGTCGACCCGCCAGGGCTTCTACTGGTGGGAGATCGACGTCACCTACTACGCCCTGCGGATGCTCGCGGCGGTCGGCCTGGTGTGGGACCTCAAGGAGCCGCCGATGGAACGGCTCGAGGGGGAGCGGATCGACCGGCGGTCGTCGTCGGCACCTGCGGAGGCACCGGACGCGACCGACGAGCTGGCGGCCTGAGCCGGCGCCGGCCGGGTTCGGCGCACCGACGCGGTGCCACCTGCTCCGCGACACCGCGCAACGGTGGGCGTCGCCCGATCTCGTAAGACCGGGTGTCGCCTGGCGCTCAGCGCCCGGCCAGCTCGCGGTGGCGGAAGCAGCCTGTGACGTGGTCGTTGACCAAGCCCGCGGCCTGCATCAGCGCGTAGCAGATGGTCGGGCCGACGAACGAGAAGCCACGCCGCTTCAGCTCCTTGCTCATCGCCTGCGACTCGGCGGTCTCGGCCGGCAGGTCGGCGAGCCGGCGCCGGCGGTTGACGATCGGCGCGCCGCCGACGAAGCCCCACATCAGCTCCGCCAGCGTCTCGCCCGCCTCGTGCAGCGCGACCACGGCGCGGGCGTTGGCGATCGCGCTCTCGACTTTCTGCCGGTTGCGGATGATCCCGGGGTCGGCGAGCAGTCGCTTGATCTCCCGCGCACCGAACCTCGCCACCCGCCGGTAGTCGAACTCGGCGAACGCGCGCCGGTAGCCCTCGCGGCGGTGGAGCACGGTGCGCCACGACAGCCCCGCCTGCGCGCCGTCGAGCACCAGGTGCTCGTAGAGCCGCCGCTCGTCGCGCACCGGCACCCCCCACTCCTCGTCGTGGTAGGCGAGCATCAGCGCGTCGTCGCCGGGCCAGGCGCAGCGGCGGGGGGCGGAGCGGGTGGGGCGGCGGTCGGCCATGGCGGCGGTCGCCCGCCGGCCGGTCCGGCGAGCCGGCCGATCCTACCCGAGCGCGGCGGCGAGGCGATCAACCGTCGGCCTGAACCTCCCTCAGCCGCCCGCTCTCGACCTCGTAGACGAACCCGCGCACCTGGTCGCGGTGGGGGATGTAGGGGCTCGACCGGACGCGGCGGAGCGATTGCCGAACGTCGGCGTCGGGGTCGGCGAAGGCCTCGAGCGCGAACGGCGGGCGCAGGCCGGTGTCGGCCTCGATCTGCGCCTTCAGCTCGTCGTCGCGGAACGTGAGCATGCCGCAGTCGGTGTGATGGATGAGGACGATCTCGCGCGTGCCGAGCAGGCGCTGCGAGATCGCGAGCGAGCGCACGACGTCGTCGCTGACCACGCCGCCGGCGTTGCGGATGACGTGGGCGTCCCCCTCGGTCAGCCCGAGCATGCCGTAGACGTTGAGCCGGGCGTCCATACACGCCACGATCGCGGTGCGCCGGCCCGGCGGCATCGGCAGCCCTCCCTTGTCGAACGCGGCGGCATAGTCCCGGTTGCTGCGCAGCATCTCGTCGGTGACGGTCATCGCTCGGTCCTCCACGGTGGCGTTGTTCGACCCATCTGCATAGAAGCATAGCATCTGTCGAGCGATCCAGATGCTGCGCAGAGTCACGGCGACGGAGGCGGCGGACGCCGCCTCGGCCGGTCAACGGCCCTCCGGCCCCGCCCCCCGGGGGGCGAGCGGGAGCGCGGGTCCTGCGGGTCCGGGCTCAGGACGGCTCGTCGCCGCGCAGGACCGCGACCGGATCGAGGCGCGCCGCGCGCTGCGCGGGGAGGAACGCGGCGAGGAGCGCGGCGGCGGCGAGGAGGCCCGCGGCGGCGGCGAACGTCGCCGGATCGGTCGGGCTGACCTCGAAGAGCAGCGAGGCCATCGAGCGCGTCAGGACCACGGACCCGGCGAGGCCGAGCGCGAGCCCGACCGCGGCCAGCCGGCCGCCCCAGCCGAGGACGAGCGCGAGGACGTCGCCGCGGCGGGCGCCGAGCGCCATGCGCACCCCGACTTCGCGCCGCCGCTGGGCCGCGAAGTAGGCGGTGGCGCCGAAGACGCCGGTCGCCGCGAGCGCGAGCGCGACCAGCGCGAAGGCGGCGAGCACCAGGGTGCGGAAGCGCGGCTCCGCGACCGCGTCGCCGACCAGCTCGGCCATCGGCCGCACCCGGATCGCCGGCCGGTCGGGATCGACCTCGGCGAGCGTCCGGCGGATCGCGTCCGCGACCACGCCCGGGTCGGCGGCGCTGCGTACGACCACCGAGAGGCCGCGCGCCCAGGCGGCGGTGAAGCCGGGGTCGAGCTGCGGGTAGGGCAGGAGCATCTCCGGCCGCGCCGCGCCGTCGAGCGCGCGGTGCTTGACGTCGGCGACCACCCCGACCACGGTCTGCCAGGTGGCGTCCGGGCCGCCGTCGCCGTCCGCGCCGCCGACCGCGATGCGCTTGCCGATCGGGTCCTCCCCGGGCCAGAAGCGCTCGGCGAACGCGCGGTTGACGATCGCGACCGGGGCCGCGTCCGCGCGGTCCGCGGCGGTGAACCCGCGGCCGGCGAGGAGCGGGATGCCGAGCGCCGGCAGGTAGCCGGGGCTGATCCCGCGCAAACCGGCGACCGGAACGCCGCTCCCCGCGGGCGGCGTCCACCCCTCGACCGCGACGCTGTTCTCGAGGTCCTGGCCGGAGAGCGGCAGCGCGGTCGTCGTCCCCACCGCGGCAAACAGCGGCCGGGCGGCGAAGCGGTCGAGCAGCTCGCCGTAGAACGTGCGCATCGCGGCGGCGTCGGGGAAGTCGAGCGGCGGCATCACGACGTCGAAGGTCACCGCGCGCTCGGGCGCGAAGCCGAGGTCGACCGCGCCGAGGTTGAGGAAGCTCCGGGCCGCGAGCCCGGCGCCGGTCAGGAGCACGAGCGAGACCGCGACCTCGCCGGCGATCACCGCGGCGCGCAGCCGCTGCTGCTTCGGCCCGGCGCCCGTCACCTGGCCGCCGAGGCCGCGCACCGCGCTCGCGGTGCGGCGGGCGGCCTGGAGCGCCGGGGCGAGACCGGAGGCGAGCGCGGCGGCGTAGCAGCGGTCGACGGACGCGCGGTC
>CAZNIX010000255.1:5819-7297 GCA_964573125.1 uncultured Thermoanaerobaculia bacterium | reverse complement strand
CGGGCGCGAGCCGCTCGGCGGTCCGGTGGCGCCCGCCCTCCAGGCCCGCGGCGCCGTCGGGCGCCGGCCCGCCGGCGGTCGGACCCTCGCCGTCGAGCACCCCGAGCAGCGACTGGAACATCCGGCTCGCCGCCCCCGAGGCGGGCACCATGCGGGCCACCCGGCCGTTCGCGGCGGCGCGGTCGAAGATCTCGCCCAGCCGCTCCTCGTCCTCGGGCCCGAGCCGGGCGATGCCGTCCCCGACGGTGCACGGCCGCACCAGCGGCGCCGTGGGCGGCGGCTCGCGCAGCAGGGCGAGCTGGCGCTCGGCCTCGGCGGGCTCGATGCCGTGGGCGCGGAGCTGGTCGAGATCGGCGGGGGTGAGGCCGTGGTCGCGCATTCCCCGGCTCCGGCTCACCGCCGGTCGGCCGTCGCGACCGCGCCGCGGCCGTCGGCCGTCGGCTCGCGCGAGGCCCGGAGAGCTGGAAGGCCCGCGGCGGCGGGGACTGGTCGCGGTCTTCCCGCCCGAAGAGCGCGACACCCTCGGTCGGGGATGACGTGAAGCCTGGCGAGCGGCGGCAACGCCCGTGGCAAGAGCGTCTTCACCAGCCTCATGCGCGCCGCGCCGCTACGGCCGGATAGAGCGGCAGCCGGTCGAGCACGCCGGCCAGCCGCGGCGCGGCGGCGTCGCGGGGCGAGAGCAGCGGCTCGGCGAGCGGCCACTCGACGCCGATCTCGGGGTCGTTCCAGGCGATCACGATCTCGTCGGCGGGGTCGTATACGGCGGTGCACTTGTACTCGACCTGGGCCGGGCCGGCGGTGACGCAGAAGCCGTGGGCGTAGCCGGGCGGGACGTAGAGCTGGCGGAAGTTCGCGGCGGAGAGCCGCTCGCCGAGCCAGCGCCCGAACGAGGGCGAGCCGCGGCGGATGTCGACCGCGACGTCGAAGATCTCGCCCTCGACGCAGCGCACGAGCTTGCCCTGCGGCCGGGCGAGCTGGGCGTGGAGGCCGCGCAGGGTGCCGGCCGCCGAGCGCGAGTGGTTGTCCTGGACGAAGACGGCGCCGAGGCCGCCCCCGCGGTACTTCTCCGCGTGGTAGGTCTCGAGGAAGAAGCCGCGCGCGTCGCCGTGCACGACCGGCTCGACCAGGAGCACGCCCGGGAGCGCCAGCTCGCGGATCACGAGGCGCCGGGCGGCCGGCGCGGCCGCCGGGGCGGCCGGCTCGCGCGCCGTCACGCCGCGGGGTTCGAGGGTGGCTTCGCGCTCGGTCACGGCCGGGCTCCGGAGATGCCGTCGCGCTCGCTCACGTCCGGGCTCCGGCCGGGGCGCCGGGGGTGGCCTCCGGCGCCGTGACCGGCGCATTCTCGGGGTCCCCAGCCCCCGCGGCGCCCAGCCCCAGCGCCTCCCGGGCGTCGTTCCACAGCTCCACCAACGCGTTGTAGTACTCGATCGCCGTCTCGCGCTTGCAGCACCGGGATCACGACCGGCTGTCCGTCCTGC
>CAZNIX010000255.1:0-5809 GCA_964573125.1 uncultured Thermoanaerobaculia bacterium | reverse complement strand
CGGTAGCCGCCGGCCGCGACCGCCCCCGCCCACTCGCGGTGCGCGAGGTACCAGCGGACCGTGGCGTCGAGGCCGGCGTCGAGGTCATGGCGCGGCGCCCAGCCCAGCTCCCGGCGGGCGCGCGCGTCGTCGATCGCGTAGCGGCGGTCGTGCCCCGGGCGGTCGGGGACGAAGGCGACCAGCTCACCGTAGCCCGCCTTGCCGCGCGTCGCGAGCGCCGGGTTGGCCGCCGCCGGCGCGTGGCGCTCGAGCGCCCGGCAGAGCGCGCCCACGAGGTCGAGGTTGGTGCGCTCGCTGCGGCCGCCGAAGTTGTACCTGCCCCCCGGCCGGCCGCGCTCGAGCGCGGCGAGCACGCCCCGGCAGTGGTCCTCGACGTAGATCCAGTCGCGGACGTTGCCGCCGTCGCCGTAGATCGGGAGGTCACGCCCCTCGAGCGCGTTGAGCAGCATCAGCGGGACCAGCTTCTCGGGGAACTGCCGCGGGCCGTAGTTGTTCGAGCAGTTGGTGACCAGCGCCGGCAGCTTGTAGGTCTCGCCCCAGGCGCGCACGAGGTGGTCGGCGGCGGCCTTGGAGGCGGCGTAGGGGGAGTTCGGGGCGTAGGCGGTGTCCTCGGTGAACGGCGGGTCGTCAGGACCGAGGCTGCCGTAGACCTCGTCGGTCGAGACCTGGAGGAAGCGGAACCGGTCGCGCTCGCCGGCGGGGAGCGCGGCGAGGTGCCGGCGCGCCCCCTCGAGCAGCTCGTGGACGCCGACGATGTTGGTGCGCACGAACGCGCCCGGGTCGTCGATCGAGCGGTCGACGTGGCTCTCGGCGGCGAAGTTGACCACCGCGGCGGGCCGCTCCTCGCGGTAGAGGCGCTCGACCGCCGTGCGGTCGGCGATGTCGCCGCGCACGAACGCGAAGCGCGGACCGTCCTCGAGCCCGGCCACGTTGGCGCGGCTGCCGGCGTAGGTCAGCTTGTCGAAGACGACCACGCGGGCCGCGCTCTCGGCGAGCGCCAGGCGCACGAAGTTCGAGCCGATGAAGCCGGCGCCGCCGGTGACGATCCAGGTGTCCATGCGTGAGCGGTGCTCCGAGCCGGCCGGTCGGCGGGCTGCGCCGGCGGCGGATGCCGCCGCCGCGCCTGCACGGCCGGAACCCGCGGGGCGGGCGCGACCTTAACACTTCCGCGCCGGAGTTGCGCCCGATTCGGCGCCGCGCCGTGGCCCTCCGCCGCCCCCGCCGCCATGGCATAGGATCGGCCGCGCCCGGGGCCCGTCCCTGGTCCACGCACCCACCGCGCCGTGACCCTCTTCCAGGCCATCGTCCTCGCCCTCGTCCAGGCGGTGACCGAGTTCCTGCCCATCAGCTCGTCGGCGCACCTGGTGCTGGTCGCCCACCTCGCCGGCTGGCCGTATCAGGGGCTCTCCTTCGACGTCGCCGTCCATACCGCGAGCGTGCTCGCGGTCGCGGCGTTCTTCCGGCGCGACCTGGCCGGGCTCGCGGCCGGGGTCTGGAGCGGGGAGGGGACGGTCCAGGGGATGCCGCCGCGGCGGCTCCTGGCCGCGCTCGCGGTCGGCACGGTGCCGGCGGCGGCGGTCGGGTGGGCGCTCGCGGACTGGTTCGAGACCGGCGCCCGCGACCCGCGGGTGATCGGCGCGACCCTGATCGTCTTCGGGCTACTCCTCGGTGCCGCCGACCGCTGGGGCGCGCGCCGCCGGGAGCTCTCGAGCCTCGGCCTCGGCGACGCGCTCTTGATCGGGCTCGCCCAGGCGCTCGCGCTCGTCCCCGGCACCTCGCGCGCCGGAATCACGCTCACCGCCGCGCTCCTCCTGGGCTTCCGCCGCCCCGAGGCGGCGCGCTTCTCGTTCCTGCTCGTGATTCCGGTCAGCGTGCTCGCCGCCGGCTGGGACCTCCTGCGGCTCGTGCGCGGCGAGATCCCCGCCGGCGACCTCCCGCCGCTGGCCGCCGCCTTCGCCGTCGCCGCGGTCTCGGCCTACCTGGTGATCGGCTGGCTCCTCTCCTGGCTGGAGCGCCACGGCGTCACGCCGTTCGTGGTCTACCGAGTGGTGCTCGGGCTGGGGGTGCTGGCGCTGGCGGGGTAGAACCCCCACGAATCGCCGTCGCGTCGGCGCAAACGAGGCGCAAGAATCGGCGAATCAGTGGTACGCTGGGCCGCATATGTCGGAGCCGGTCCGCCTGCCGCGCAAGCCCGAAGCGCGCACCGAAAAACTCGAGGACTTAGTCGAGAAGGTGCGCCGCGGTGAAATCCGGGTACCACGATTCCAGCGCGGCCTCATCTGGGGGCCACCCGATGTGGTGGACCTGTTCGACAGCATCTACCGTGGTTACCCCATCGGTTCGCTGCTTTTTCTGAAGCGGCCGGCCGAGGCCGAGCGCCTGGAGATCGGTCCTCTCCTCGTGACGGCGAGCGAAACCCATGAAAGCTGGTGGGTAGTCGACGGCCAGCAGCGGATTACGTCGCTCGCCGTGTGCCTGGCGCGCGAACTTCCGCTACCGACTGAGCCTTCCGATCCCTATGTCGTCTACTTCGATGCGGCGCGACAGCGGTTCGTGTCTCCGCCACGAAGCGGACGGATCGAGAGTAGCTGGGTCCCGTTGCCCCATCTTCTGGACGCGGCTCACCTCTCGGAGTGGGTGCACGGCTGGAAGCACGGTGACGACACGAACCTGCGGCGCGCGGTATTCGAAGCGGGCACGCGCATCCGCGACTACCCGATCCCGCTCTATCTGATCGACACCGAGGACGAGGAGGTCGCCGAACAGATCTTCTATCGCGTCAACAAGACCGGCAAGGCACTCCAGTGGGAAGACGTCCACAAGGCGTTGTTCGGCGGCCGGCAGACGTCGCCGTCAACGCTCCCCGAGTTGGCGCAAGCCCTCGCCGAGGTCGGCATGGGTAAGCTCGACGAAAAGCGGCTCCTGACCTGCCTAGTTGCGCTGCGCGGTCTAGATCCGACCCGCACCTTCGGCGAGCACTACCGCCGGGACGAGACATTCCTGCGCGGCGCGGTTCTCGAAGCGCTGCCGGTGCTCCGCCGGGTCCTTTCGTTTCTCCGCGCCGATGCAGGAATACCCCACCTGAGATTGCTGCCGGAATCGACACTGCTCGACGTCCTGACCTGTTTCTTCGCCCGGCACGAGGATCCCAAGCCGCGGACGCGAATCCTCCTCGCGCGCTGGTTCTGGCGTGTGGTCTTCGGCGCCGCCGCATTCGACGAGCGGACCCTGCGCCGCCGCGGTATCGACGCCGTTACCGACGACGAGGAGGAGAGCGCCCAGCGGCTGCTTGCGTTGGTGCGGAAGGAACGACCACGGCAGTACGAGCTGCCGCAGTCGTCCGATGCTCGCGCCGACGAGCGCAAGATCGCGATGCTGGCGCTGGTCCATCTCGAGCCGCGCGAGCTCTTGACCGGCGGTCGAATCGACGTCGCGGAGCTTCTGGAGCGGGATGGCATCGAAGCGTTCGTTCGTGTCGTCGGCCAGGCCGACATCCCGGGCGTGAGGAGCCCGGCGAACCGGCTCATCCAGACCAAAGGCACGCCCGTGCGGAAGCTCCTACTGCACAGGATTGCCGCGCAAGGTCTGGGCGATCCCGTCCTGGCCGGCCATGCGATCGATCCAGAAGCAGCAGGGCGGCTCCTAGCGGACGATGCCGCCGGTTTCCTCGCCGCTCGCGGCGCACGGCTCACCGCCGAGGTACGTCTTTTCAGCGAGCGGATGGCCGCCTGGGATCAGAGCGATCGCCCGTCGATCGAGTATCTCCTGACGGAGGCGGGGGCTGGGGCGTGAGCCGGCGGCTCGAAGTCCTGCTCGGCGATCAGCCAGTGGGCATGCTGGCGGAACGATCCGACGGAGGTGCGGAGTTCCGGTTCTTCGACTCGTACCGCGCGCTGGTGCCGCGGCCCGTCCTGGGCCAGAAGTTCGAGGACGACCTCGCCCGAGTCTATCGGAATCGGAAAGGCGAGCGCTTGCCGGACTTCTTCGCCAATCTGATCCCCGAGGGACAACTTCGCAAGCTGATCGAAAAAGCTGTCGGCCTCGAGCCCACCGACGACCTCGGCTTGCTGGCCTTCGTCGGCCGGGACCTACCCGGAGCGGTCGTGGTTCAGCCGATCACCGAAGGGACCGGGTGGGAGCTCTCCGACTCGAATGCGGAGCCTGGGGAGGGCGAAACCGAGGCCTGGGAGAACGGCGACGAGCCGCCGGAGATCGACGAGAGCCTTGCGCAGGCTCGAGCCGGGCTGCGGCGGGTGTGCAGCTCAAGTTCTCCATGCTGCTCGAGGACGACAAGCTAACGCTTCCGGCGAGCGATCGGACAGGGGACTGGATCGTCAAGTTCGATTCGCTGAGCTTCCCGCGGCTGCCGGAGAACGAATACTCGATGCTTGAATGGGCCCTCGCTGCGCGGACTCGGCGAGATCCGCCGCGAGCGCGGCGACCTCGACGAGGCCGACGCGCTGCTCCGGCGCTCGCTCGCGATCCAGGAGGCGACCGCCGAGGGCCGCCAGCACGTCCCGGGCCTGCTCGAGGAGCTGGCCGAGCTGGCCGAGCGCCGCGGCCGGCCGGAGGAGGCGGCGGAGTACCGCCGCCGGATCGAAGATCTCGCAGCCGCTTCCACGCCCGGCTAGAGCGATCCGTCGCTCGATGGCGCGGAGGCGTCTGCGGAGATCCAGCGGGAGGATGCGGACAAGGACCGGCGGCCCTCCTCGCGGGTCCGGGTCTTCAAGCCCGCGGACCGCGGATCAGGCGTCGCCCTCCACCGGCTCCACGTCGGGAGCCTTCGCCAAGAGCTCCGCGAACCGCTCCGGCGAAGGAGCCCGCCGTGCGCGCTGCTCGATCCACTCCAGCGTCCTGAGCGCGCTCACCTTCTCGGCCACGGCCAGGGTGATGAGCTGGTTGGCGGAGGTGTTCTCCCGCTTGGCCAGGAGTTTCACCTCTCGGTGCAGGGAGTCGGGAAGGCGCAGACTGACCTGACTCATCGTTCGATCTCCTCGAGAAACGCCCTCGGAGTCCGCAGCTCGAGCCCGAACAGCTCGACTCCGCGGAAGTGACGCGCGTCGAACGTCACGATCGTGTCGCAGCGCCCGGCGACGGCGGCCTCCAGGACGAGATCGTCCTTGGGGTCCGGCAAGAACGGGCGCCAGAGGTAGTAGACCTCCGTGGGCTCCGCGGCCCGGCAGATGAAGTCGATGACCTCCCGCACTTCCTCCGCGGTGTAACTGAGAAAGTCCACCTGCCGCAACGCGACATCTTCGTACTCGAGGACCAGCGGCACGGTGATCACCGCTCGAAAGCGCCCTGCCCCGACCAGCGAGATCAGGCGGTTGGAGCGGCCCCGACGCGAGCGAAGCGATGCGACGAGGACGTTGGTATCCACGACCACGCGCCTCACGGCGGAATCGTATATGGCATCATCCGCGATGTCAATGCGGATCCTCGCGACCTCCGGCTGGAAACCATATCTCCTTTCCGCAGAGAGAGTGGACCCGGCCGCGAGGTGTCGGAAGCCCGACCCGAGTCTCGCGCGGTAGGCCGCGCCGCCCGGCGACTACCCGACCAGAAGCCGCCGGGTCGCCGCGAGATGGGCGAGGCGGAGGGTGATGCGGGCGCCGAGGAAGAGCTGGTGGGCGAGAGCGAGCGCGAGGAGGAGCGGCCACCCCGTGGCCGGCTCGAGCGGGCGGGTGAGGAGCCAGAAGAGACCGGCGACGAGCGGAGTCCCGAGGCCGAGCGCGAGGTAGGCGGTCGCGTAGGCCGAGCCGCGGCGGCGCAGCTCGCGGACGGCGGCGGCGAGCGCTCCGGGCAGGCT
>CAZNIX010000254.1:0-7331 GCA_964573125.1 uncultured Thermoanaerobaculia bacterium | reverse complement strand
CCATGGCGATGACGTTGGAGTTGATCGAGCCGGCGGGGCCGACGCCCGCGGCCTCGCGGTAGCGCGGCTCGGCGAGCAGCGACAGGTCGTCCGGCCCGGCGTCCTCGAGGCTGGCGATCCGCGCGATCAACCGCTCGCCGTCGCCCACCACCTCGCCGCCGACCCGCGCCGCCAGCTCCGCCAGGCGCGGCACGCTAGCGCGCCCTTCTCACCGCTGGGAGCCCGCGCCCGGCGCGGCCGCCGGCGCCGCGCCGCCGGCGTCGAGGCGACGGATGATCTCGGCGGTGATGTCGACCTCCTCGGAGGCGAACACCAGGCCGCTCTCGAACTTGCGGAAGATCAGCGAGTAGCCCTGCTCGCTTCCCACCTGATTGATGATCGGCAGCACCTTGCGGTCGATCGCCGCCAGCACGTCGTCGCGGCGCTTGTTCAGCTCGCGCGAGGCGTCGTCCTGGAACCGGCGGAGCTCGATCCCCTTCTCCTCGAGCTGCTGCTCGAGCTCGGCGATCTTGTCCTCGGCGAGCGACAGGCGGCCCTCGCTCAGGCGCTTGCGCAGATCCTCGACCTCCTGCTGCAGGGCCTGGCCTTCGGCCTCCTTGGCCTCGCGGAGCTTGCGCAGGTCGGCGAGCGCCGCCTTGCCGGTCTCGGACTCGAGCAGCACCTGCTCGGTGTTGATCACCGCCACCTTCAGCTCCTGCGCGGCGGCCGGGGCGGCGCCGGCGGCAAGCACGAGGGCGGCGGCGAGCAGGGCGGGCGACGGGATTCTCCTCTCACTTCGCGATGGGGAAAGCACGGGCATGGCGGCGATCTCCTTAGAAGCTGCTGCCGATGGTGAACTGGAACTGCTCGAACTCGTCGAACGGCTTTTCGTCGAGGCTGAACGCGTAGATGAAGCGCAGCGGCGCGCCGAATACCGGCACCAGGACCCGCAGCTCGGCGCCCGCGGTGTAGCGCAGCTCGCCGATGTCGAACGGCAGGTCCGGCGCCCAGGTCTGGCCGGCGTCGGCGAAGAGGATGATGCGGAACGGGCCGCCGGCGAGGTAATGGTACTCCAAGTTGACCTGGAGGTAGCGGTCGCCGCCGACCACCACCGGGTTGAGCGCGGTGGCGGTGCACGGGATGTAGTCCTCGCGGTGGATGATGGTGACGTTCGCGGGGACACACAGGAACTCGCCGGCGTCGTCGCGCGGGAAGAGCGACCGTCGGGCGTGGCCGCGGATCGAGCGCTCGCCGCCGAGCACGTAGTAGTCGAAGAACGAGCGCACGCCCTGGCCGAACGGATAGAGGTAGCCGGCCTGGAAGTTGAGCCCGACCACGTGCTGGGTCGGGTACTCGTCGAGCGGCTGGAACAGGCTGTAGGTCAGCTCGGGCTCGGCGAAATCGCTGTCGCCCCCGAGCAGGCCGCCCGACAGCTCGGTCGAGAAGGTGGCGCGCGTGCCGCGCGTGGGCTCGAAGCGGTTGTCGATCTTGTCGAACGCCCAGATCGGGGTCATGGTCGAGCTGTCGATGTCGCGCGCGATGATCAGCGGCGGGGTGTCGGGGCCGAGATCGAAGCTCTGGCTGTCCTCGTAGCGGGCCAGGGTGTAGGTCAGCGCCAGCGACTGGAACAGCCTCAGGTTGCGGCCGTAGGTCAGCGACACCCCCTCGGAGTCCTGGGTCAGGTCCTGGAAGCCGGTGAGGTCGCCGTAGTCGAGCTCGCTCTTGAACACCCGGACGCCGACGGTCTGCGGCCGGTCGAGGAACCAGGGCACGAAATAGCCGAGGTCGAAGAGCGTCCGGAAGCGGCCGCCCTGGAACGAGGCCTGGACGCGCTCGCCGCGGCCGAGGAAGTTCTGGGTGCGGATCGAGAACTGGCCGAAGAAGCCGTCGAACTCGCTCCAGCCGCCGCCGAACTGGAGCTCCGTGCGGTCGGCCTCCTCGCCCGCGAACGTCAGGTTGACCTCCTTGTCCTCCTGGTCGACATCGACCTGCACCGGGTCTTCCTCGTCGAGCTTGAAGTAGCCGAGCTGGTTGACCTTGTAGACGCTGCTGCGCAGGGCGCCGACGTTCATGAGCAGCGCCTCCTGGACGCGCAGCTCGCGCCGCAGCACCTTGTCCCGGGTGCGCGTGTTGCCCTCGAACTCGATCCGCCCGACCGTGTACTGGTCGCCCTCGTCGACCTTGATCAGGACGTCGGCGACCTGCCCCTCGCGCTCGATCAGCTCGGGCTCGATGCGCGCGAACATGTAGCCGGTGTTGTTGTACAGCTCGGTGATCGACTCCACCCCCTCGTCGATCAGGTTGGCGCGCAGCCACGTCCCCGGCTTGTTGCGGAAGACGCGCAGGAGCGCCTGGTCGCTGTAGGTCGCGTTGCCCTCGATCGAGATCTCGCCGAAGCGCCAGCGCTCCCCTTCCTCGACCGGCACGGTGAGGAAGATGCGCCGCTTCTGCTCGTCCGATTCGGCGGCCTCCGGGCGCAGCGCGCGGACCTCGATCTCGGGGTCGCCGAGCAGCACGTTCTTGAAGCCCGAGTTGCGGTACAGCTCGCGCACCTTGTCGAGATCCTCCTCGAGGGTCGCCGGGTTGTAGATGTCCTTCTTGAGCACGCGCGAGATCAGGCCGCTCTCCTTGGTCTTGCGCATCTTCAGCCGCAGGCGGGTGTCGGAGTAGACCGTGTTGCCCTCGAAGTCGATGTCCTCGATGCGCACGCGGTCGCCCTCGTCGACGGTGTAGACCACGCGCACCTCGTTGGGCGTGCTCTCGATCGGCTCCAGCGCCCAGCTCACCTGGGCGAAGCGATAGCCCTTGTCGCGGTAGAGCTGCTCGATCTCGGCCGCCAGGCGGTTGAGCTCCCCCTTGTTGACCGGGCCGCCCTCGCGCACCCCGATGCGGGCGCTGACGATGCGGTCGCGGACGTCGGTCTGGCTGATCTTCTTGAGCCCGCGGTAGTCGACCGAGCGCAGCACCGGGCGCTCGACGATCGCGATCAGGAGCTTGACGCCACCCTCGACCGGCTCGGAGCGGATGACGATGTCGTCGATCAGCTCGCGCTGCCACAGCCCCTGGACGTTGCGGTCGAGCGCCGCCTCGTCGAGCTCCGCCCCCGCCTGCAGCCCGAGGTAGTAGAGCAGCGTCTCCTCGGCGAGGGCCGACAGGCCGGTGACCTCGATCGAGCGGACGACCGTCCCCCCGGCCTGCGCGCCGGCCGGCGCCGGGGCGGCGAGCAGCGACGCCAGGATGAGCGCGAGCGCGGCGCGCGGGGTGGTCCTCGGGGGCGTCCCTTGTGCTCTCATCGCGGCCTTTCCTTCCCGAGTCGGCTCTCCCCTGCCCCGCGGCGGCCCGGCGCACCGGCCGCGGTTCGCCGCCGTCCGCTCGCCCGACCCGATGCGCGGTGCGCCGAGGTCGGCGGATGCAAGGATCGTGTCACGGCCGGGGTGCGCGGCGGCCCGGCGGGCGCCGGCGCGCTCAGGTCTCCTGCGGCACCATCTCCGCGGCGGCGTGCGGGTGGAAGCGCAGCGCTCCCCCCTCGAGCGACACCTCGATCTCGTCGATCGCCTCGCCGTGCTGGGAGATCAGGATCTCCGAGACGGCGTCCTGGATGTGGCGCTGGATCGTCCGCCGCAGCGGACGGGCGCCGGTCGCGGGCTCGATGCCGGCCTGGTCGAGCAGCCAGTCCTTGGCCGGCGCCCCGACGGTCACCGCCAGGCCGCGCTCGGCGAGCGTCAGGTTGACGTCCTTGAGCAGGATGTCGACGATCGCGCGCAGGTGCTCGCGGGTCAGCGGGTTGAACACGATCACCTCGTCGAGGCGGTTGATGAACTCGGGCGAGAAGCTCCGCTGCAGCTCGCCGAGGATCTCCTCCTCGAGGCGCTCGAACGCGGCCTCCTGGTCGGACTCGCCGAACCCCATCCGCCCGCCGCGCAGGACCAGCTTGCTGCCGATGTTCGAGGTCATCAGCACCAGGGTGTTCTTGAAATCGACCTCGTTGCCGTAGGCGTCGGTCAGGAGGCCGTCCTCGAGGATCTGGAGCAGGAGGTTCGCGACGTCGGGGTGGGCCTTCTCGATCTCGTCGAACAGGATCAGCGAGTAGGGGTGGCGGCGGATGCGCTCGGTCAACTGGCCGCCCTCTTCGTGGCCGACGTAGCCGGGGGGCGAGCCCAAGAGCTTGCTCACCGCGTGCTTCTCCATGTACTCGCTCATGTCGAAGCGCACCAGCGCCCGCTGGCTGCCGAACAGGAACTCGGCGAGCCGGCGCGCGACCTCGGTCTTGCCCACGCCCGAGGGACCGAGGAAGATGAACGAGCCGACCGGCCGCTGGGGGTTCGACACCCCCAGCCGCGAGCGCCGGATGGCGCGGGAGATCGCGCTGATCGCGCGGTCCTGGCCGACCACCCACTCGCGCAGGCTGTCCTCCATGTGCGCGAGCTTGCGCGCCTCGACCGACTCCAGGCTGGCCACCGGGATGCCGGTCCACGAGGAAATGACTTCCTCGACGTCGCGGCGGGTGACCTCGAGCCGCCGCCCCTCCTCGGCGGCGGGCAGCGCGAGCTTCTCCATGTCCTCGCGCAGCTCGATCTCGCGCTCGCGCAGGTAGACCGCGCGCTCGAACTCCTTGGCCGAGATCGCGCTCTTCATGTCGCGCACGACCTGGCGGATCTCCTGCTCGAGCCGGCGCAGGTTCTGGGTGTCGCGCACGCGCCGCAGTTTGACCCGGGCGCCGGCCTCGTCGATGATGTCGATCGCCTTGTCCGGGTGGTGGCGGTCGGGGATGTAGCGGCTGGAGTGGGTGATCGAGACCTTGAGCGCCTCGGCGGTGTAGCGCACCTTGTGGAAGCTCTCGTAGCGGTCCTTGATCCCCTTGAGGATCGACAGCGTCTCCTCGTGATCGGGGGGCGCGACCTCGACCGCCTGGAAGCGGCGCAGGAGCGAGCGGTCCTTCTCGATGTACTTGCGGTACTCCTTGGCGGTGGTGGCGCCGATGCACGAGATCTCGCCGCGCGAGAGCGCGGGCTTCAGGATGTTGGCGGCGTCGAGCGAGCCCTCGGCCGAGCCGGCGCCGATCAGCGAGTGGATCTCGTCGATGAACACGATCAGCTCGCGCGACTCCCGCAGCTCCTTGAGGATACCCTTGAGCCGCTCCTCGAACTGGCCGCGGTACTTGGTGCCGGCGACGATCAGCGACAGGTCGAGCGCGACGATCCGCTTGTTGGCGAGGAAGATCGGCACCCGCCCGGCGACGATGCGCTGCGCCAGCCCCTCGACGATCGCGGTCTTGCCCACCCCGGGCTCGCCGCGCAGGATCGGGTTGTTCTTGGTCCGCCGGGAGAGGATCTGGACGATCCGCTCGACCTCGCGCTCGCGCCCGATCAGGGGGTCGAAGTTGCCCTCGGCGGCGAGCGAGGTCAGGTCGCGGCCGTACTCGGTGAGGAACGGAAGCTCCTTTTTCTGCTGCGACGCCTCGCGCTCCTTGGCCACGGTCAGGACCTCCTCGCGCACCGTGTACACATCCAGGCCGTGCTGCGCCAGGATGCGCATGGCCAGACAGCCCTCGACCCGCAGGATGCCGATCAGCAGGTGCTCGGAGCCGACCGCCGAGTGCAGCATGCTCTCGGCCTCGTGGGAGGCGTAGGCGAGGATCTTCTTGGACTCCTCCGACAGCGGCAGCTCGGCGGTCGAGGAGATCCGCTCGACGAACACCCGCTCGCCCTCGATCTCGCGCCGTACCTCGTCCGGCTTGACCTCGAAGCGGCGGAACAGCTCGTTGACGGTGTCCTCGCCCTCGCGCAGGATGCCGAGCAGGATGTGTTCGGATTCGATCACCCGGCTGCCGAGCTTGCTCGCCTCGTAGCGGGCGAAGAAGAGGGCTCTGCGGGCTTTCTCGTTGTACTTCTCGAACATACCCGTTGCGCCCTCAGCCCGGCCGAGCCGGTTCCAGGACCCCGTGGGTCAGGGTCAAAATCCTAGCACAGCGCGCGGCGATCTCGGGGTTGTGGGTGACCACGACGGCGGTCGTCCGGTGGCGCGTCTGGAGCTCGAGCAGGAGCGCGAACACCTGCTCGCCGCTCGCCGGGTCGAGGTTGCCGGTCGGCTCGTCGGCGAGCAAGAGCGGCGGCTCGAGCGCGAGCGCGCGGCAGAGCGCCACCCGCTGGCGCTCGCCGCCCGAGAGCTGCGACGGGAAGTGGTCGAGCCGGTCGGCGAGACCGACCTCGGTGAGCAGGTCGCGGGCGCGGCGGGCGGCCGCGCGCGCGGCGAGGCCGGCGATCCGCCCGGGCAGCATCACGTTTTCGAGCGCGGTGAAGTCGGGCAGGAGCTGGTGGAACTGGAAGACGAACCCGATCGTGCGGTTGCGGAACGCCGCGAGCCGGGCGCCGGCGAGCCGGGCGACGTCCTGGCCGGCGATCTCGACCGTGCCGGCGTCGGGGCGGTCGAGCGTGCCGAGCAGGTGGAGCAGCGTCGATTTGCCCGAGCCCGAGGGGCCGACCACCGCGACCAGCTCGCCGGGGTCGACCTCGAGGTCGACGCCGCGCAGCACCTCGACCCGGCGCAGGCCGTCGCGGTAGGTCTTGGTCAGCCCGCGGGCGCGCACCCCGACGCTCACCGCGCCGCCCCCGAGAGCGCCGCCACCGGGTCGATCGCGGCCGCCCGCCGGGCGGCGTAGAGCGAGAACGCGAGCGCCAGCGCCAGGGTCAGCCCGGCGACCGCGGCGACGTCGCCGGCGCGGACCAGGAACGGCACGTGGTCGAAGATGTAGACCTGCCCGGGGAGCGCGATCAGCCGCCAGCGGTCGAGCACCACCGCGCCGCCCGCCCCGAGCGCCACCCCGGCCGCGAGGCCGATGCCGGCGAGCATCGCGCCGAGCAGCAGGAACGCCCGCGCGAGCGCCGCCGGCGTCGCCCCCATCGCCCCGAGCATGCCGATCTCCGCCCGCTTGCTCGCGATCACCAGCGCGAGGTCGGCGACCAGCGCGAGCGCCGCCACCAGCACGATCAGGGCGACCGCGACGAACGTCATCGCCTTCTCGAGCCCGAGGACGAAGAACAGCGGCCGGTTGATCTCGCGCCAGGTCTCGATCCGGCTCCCCGCCGGCAGCGCGGCCGGAAGCCGCCGCGCGACCGGCTCGGCGGCGGCGAGGTCGGAGGTGGTCAGCTCGAGCCGGCGCGGCGGGGCGCCGAGCAGGCCGTCGGCGATCGCGAGCGGCAGCGCCAGGCGCGCGCGCTCCTCCTGAGTGCGCGGCTCCTCGAACGTGCCGGCGACCGGGAGCGTGCGCGCCCGCGGCTGGGGGCCGAACGGGGTCAGCGTCGGCCGCGGCGAGACCACGGTCGCCGTGCGCGGGAACGGGCGCGGCGGGCGCA
>CAZNIX010000253.1:0-7336 GCA_964573125.1 uncultured Thermoanaerobaculia bacterium | reverse complement strand
CCTCGTCTTGCTCGATGAAGATCGCGTAGGCCGGGATGTGGCCGGGCGCCGACACCGCGAACACGGCGAAGCCCATCAGCGAGATGCGCAGGGCGTAGAAGCCGATCACGGCGCCGGCCGGGAAGAAGAGCAACGGCAGGCCGATCCAGACCGCGAGGTGGAGGATCAGCACTCCGAGGTCGATCCACTGCCTACGGCTCCTCCGGGCGGGATCGCGCAGCGCCCCGATCAGGTGCGTCCACGCCGCCGACTGCATGCCGAAGCCCATCACCGCGAGCAGCAGCGGGAAGGTCAGGTGCTGGAGGCGCGAGTAGTAAAACCGCCGCCAGCCGGTCGCCTCGGCGACCTCGCGGTGGGTGAGCGCCAGCCAGGGCGAGAAGTCGGCGTCGTCGTCGACCTTGTAGACGTTGGGCGCCGGGTGGTGGACGACGACGTGCTTGTGGTACCAGTAGGTGGCGGAAAGGCCGTAGAAGAAGGTGTAGCCGAACAAGGTCAGCGCCTCGTTGGCCCACCGGCTCTTGGCGATCGCGTTGTGCGAGGCGGTGTGCGAGAAAGTGGCGACCCCGAGCGAGGCGCCAGTCAGGAGCACCAGCCCGCAGGCGCGGACGAACCACCCCTCGGCGAACAGGAAGACCGCCGCGCCGACCGCGGCCAGGGTCAGGAAACCGGCGAGGTCGAGCAGCAGGCGGCCGATCGGCCGCCCGTACCAGCCCCGCTGGCGCGCCTCCTCGCGCAGCGCCTGCAGCTCGGCGAGCCCCCGCGCCGCCGCGTCCTCCCGCCCCGCCTCGGTCTCCGCGACGCTCATCGCATCTCCCTTCCGCATCGCCCCCACCCGCCGCCGGAAACGCCCCGCCCGCCGCCGGCGCGGAGTCCTCTCCAGCTCCGCCCCGGACCCTCCCGTCCGGCGCCGCGGTCACGTGATCGGGGCGACTATACCACCCGCCTTAATTGAGGTGTGAAGCGGTCGGCGAAGCTCCGCCCCTCAGCGCGCCAGGTCGCGATGGATCACCCGCGACGGCCATCCCGCCTCCTCCAGCCGCTCGCCGATCGCCTCGGCCACGGTCACCGAGCGGTGGCGGCCGCCGGTGCAGCCGATCGCCACCGAGACGTAGCTGCGGTTCTCGTGCCGATAGCGCGGCAGCAGGTAGAGGAGCAGGTCGGTCAGCCGGCCGACCAGCTCGGCGAAATCGGGCTGCGCGGCGAGGTAGCGGCGCACCGGCTCCTCCTGGCCGGTGTGCTCGCGCAGCTCGGGCACCCACTGCGGGTTGGGCAGGAAGCGGACGTCGAACAGCAGGTCGGTGCCGTAGGGGATGCCGTGCTTGAAGCCGAAGCTGACCAGCGACACCACCATCGGCGGCCCGCCCTCGCGGCCGGCGAAGCCGCGGTAGACCTCGCTGCGGATCTCGTGGATCGACCACTCCGAGGTGTCGAACACCAGGTCGGCGATCCCACGCAGGTCGGCGAGCAGCGCCCGCTCCCGCCGGATCGCCTCGATCACCGGCTCGTCCTCGGCCAGCGGGTGCGGGCGCCGGGTCTCGCTGAAGCGGCGCACCAGCACCTCGTCCGAGGCCTCGAGGAAGAGCAGCGTCGGCTCGATGCGCCTGCGGTCGATGCCGCGCACCAGCTCCGCGAACTGGTCGCCGAAGCCGGGGGCGCGCACGTCGGCGACGACCGCGATCCGGGAGTGGCCGGGCACCAGCTCGAGCGGCTCGGCGACGAAGCGCGCAAGGAGCGGCAGCGGCAGGTTGTCGACGGTGTAGTAGCCGAGGTCCTCGAACGCCTTGGCGACCGAGGACTTGCCGGAGCCCGACAGGCCGGTGATCAGGACCAGGCGGGCGCCCATCGCGCTCTCAGCGCCCGCCGCCGCGGCCGCCGGCGCCCGGCGGCTCGGCCTCGCCGCCGCCGCGGGCGGCGGCGAGCACCGCCCGGCGGCGGTTGCGCTCGATCTCGCGCTCGATGGTGCGCGCCAGCTCGCGCGCGGAGTCGTAGCCGCGGAGCTTCAACATGTGGTTGCGCGCCGCGATCTCGACCAGGATCGAGACGTTGCGCCCGAGCGCCACCGGCATGCGGATGTACGGCACCGGCGTCTCGAGGATCTCGTACAGCGTCTCGTCGAGCCCGAGCCGGTCGTAGGGCTGCCCCTCCCGCCAGTGCTCGAGCTCGACCACGAGGTCGATCGGCTTGCGCTCGCGCACCGCGGCGAGGCCGAACAGGTCCTGGACGTTGATGATGCCGATCCCGCGCAGCTCCATGTGGTAGCGCAGCGGCTCCTCGCAGGTGCCGATCAGCTCGCCCGAAGGGTAGCGCTTGACCGTCACCCGGTCGTCGGCGACCAGGCTGTGGCCGCGGGTGATGAGGTCGAGCGCCGACTCGCTCTTGCCCACCCCGCTCTCGCCGATCAAGAGCACGCCGAGGCCGAAGACCTCCATCAGCACGCCGTGGATGCGCGTGGTCGGCACCAGCCGCTCCTCGAGGAACCACGAGACCTCCTTGATCACCGACGACGACAGCGCCGGCGAGGAGAGCACCGGCACCTCGCGCTCCTGGCAGCGGGCGAGGAAGCCGGGCAGCGGCGCGATCCCCTTGGTGATCACGAACACCGGCACCTCGAGCTCGGTGATGGCGTCGAAGCGCTGGTGCCGGGTCGGCCGGTCGAGGGTCTGCAGGTACGCGGTCTCGCTCTCGCCGATGATCTGCACCCGCCCCGGCTTGATGTACGCGTAGTAGCCGGCGAACGCCAGCCCCGGCTTCTGCACCCGCGGGTGGAGGATCCGGTTGTCGAGGTGGGTGGCGCCGGAGAGCACCGCGAGCGCGAGCGTCGACAGCTCGTCGCCGAGCAGCTCGCGCACCTCGACCCAGGCGCGGCCGGCGGTCGGCTCGTGCGCCCTCACGGTCGTCCTCTCATCCGGTCTCCCGGCGCAGCAGCTCGAAGATCGCGTCGGCGTCGCCGGCCTTGCGCAGGCGCTCGACGTGGCGGTTGGCGCGCGCCCAGCGCGAGATCTCGGCCAGCGCGCGCAGGTGCTCGGCGGGCTCGTCCTCGGGCGAGACGACGAGGAAGAATACCGCCACCGGCTTGCCGTCGACGGCGCCGAAGTCGATCGCCTTCGGGGTCACGCCGACCGCGAGCACCGGGCGGTCGATCCCCTTGAGCTTGCAGTGCGGCACGGCGACGCCGGCGCCGATGCCGGTCGAGCCGAGCTGCTCGCGCTCCCACAGCTTCTGGTAGAGCTTGTCGGCGTCGGCGACCCGGCCGGCGGCGGCGACCCGCTCGGCGAGGTCGCGCAGCACCGTCGGCCGGTCGAGGCCGCCGAGGTTCGGAAAGATCAGCTCGGGCCCGATGAGGGCTGCCAGTCCCACTAGAAGTCGGGGGCGATCAGCCCGTAGTTGTTGTCCTTGCGCTTGTAGAGCACGTTGACGCGGTCGCTCGCGGCGTCGCGGAAGACGACGAACGCGTCCTTGCCGCCGTCGAGCTGCAGCGCCGCCTCCTCGATCGACATCGGCTTGATCTGGAGGCGCGTGTTGCGGATCACCCGCGGCGGCCCGCCGGCGCCGACGCTCGCGCGCTCGACCACCGCGAGCGGCCAGGTGTCGCGCCCGTTGACGCGGTGGTCGGCGCGGCGGCGCTTGTCGATCCGCTTGCGCGTCGAGCGCCGGGCCTGCTTTTCCACCTTGTCGACCGCGAGGTTGACCGCGTCGTAGATGTCGCCGGTCTCCTCGGTCGCCTGCAGCACGCCGAGGCGGTGGTGGACGTGGACCTCGGCGATCTGGCGGTGCTTCTCGGTCTCCAGGGTGACGCGGATCTCCACCGGCTCCTGGAGGAACTTGGCCAGCTTGTCGAGCTTGTCCTCGGCGTAGGCGCGCAGCCGGTCGTCGATCTGATGGTTGCGTCCGAAGTACTCGATGTTCATGCGCCTCCCTCTCGGCGTTTGGTCCGACGCCCGCCGCCGCTAGAAGATCTTCCGGCGATCGGTGGACGAGGGGATGTTCAGCTCGTCGCGGTACTTGGCGACCGTGCGGCGGGCGATCTGGATGCCCTCGCGGTTGAGCACCCGCATCAGCTCGCTGTCCGACAGCGGCCGCTTGGGGTCCTCGGCGGCGATCAGCCGCTCGATCTTGCGCTTGACGGTCAGCGACGAGATGTTCTCCCCGTACTCGCGGTCGATCCCGCTGTGGAAGAAGAACTTCATCGGGAACACTCCGCGCGGGGTGTGGATGTACTTGTTCGACACCACCCGGCTGACCGTCGACTCGTGCATGTTGATGTCCTCGGCGACGTCGCGCAGCACCATCGGGCGCAGGTGCTCGATGCCGTGGTCGAGAAAGCCGCGCTGCTGGTCGACGATCGAGCGCGCCACCTTGTAGATGGTGCGCTGGCGCTGGTCGAGGCTCTTGATCAGCCACACCGCCGAGCGCATCTTCTCCTTGATGTACTGCTTGGCGTCGGCCTGGCTCTGGTCGTGGCGGAGCTGCTGCAGCATGCGCCGGTAGGCGCGGCTGACGCGCAGCCGCGGCAGGCCGTCGTCGTTGAGCTGGATCACGTACTCGTCGCCGACCCGGTAGACGTGGACGTCGGGCTCGATGTAGTGCGCGCGCTCGCTGCCGAACTTGCGCCCGGGACGGGTCTCGAGCGTGCGGATCAACTCGACCGCCGGCTCCAGCTCGGCCAGCTCGATGCCCATCCGTTTGCCGATCGCCGGGAACTGCCGGCGCAGGAACGGCTCCCAGTGCTCGGTGAGCATCGCGCGCGCGAGGTCGCGGGTGCGCTCGCAGCGCGGGCGCCCGTCGCCGTTGACCGGCCCCGGCTCCGGCCCGTGCTCGCCGGCCGCCGCCGGCTCGGGGCCGCCGCCGGCGTCGAGCTGGGCGATCAGGCACGAGCGGAGGTCGGGCCAGCCGACCCCCGGCGGGTCGAAGCTGCGCACCAGGGCGAGCGCGCGCGCGACCTCGTCGGGCGCGTAGCCGGCGTCGCCCGACTGGTCGGCGCCGAGGGCGCAGACCTCCTCCGCGGTCGCGACCAGGAAGCCGTCGGGATCGAGGTTGCCGATGATCGCCTCGGCGATCGCGCGCAGCCGCGGCGGCACATCGGTCATGTGGAGCTGCCAGAGCAGGTGGTCGTAGAGGTCGGGCTCGACGGTGAGGTTGTTCTCGGGCCGGAAGTCGTTGTCGCGGTGCTCGCGCATCGAGGGATACCCGGAGGACTCCCAGTACTCGCCGAAGTAGGCGTCGAGGTCGATGTTGTCGATCGACTCGCTGTGGTCCAGCTCCTCGCCGTTGGTCTTGGCTTCGGCCGCCTGCTCGGCCGGCTTCTCCGCCGCCGCCGGCGCCTCCTCCTTCTCGTCGATCTCCTCGCGGACCTCGGTCCCCTCCTCGAGCACCGGGTTCTCGGCCAGCTCCTGGGAGACCAGAGTCTCCAGCTCCATGCGCGTCATCTGCAGCAGCTTGATCGCCTGCTGCAGAGACGGCGTCATCACCAGCTTCTGCGCCAGCTTGAGCGCCAGCTTCTGCTCGAGGGCCATCGGTGGTGGGTCCTGCGGCGTTGCCCCGGCGGGCGGTCGCTTCCTACAGCCGGAAGTCCTCGCCCAGGTAGATCCGCCGCACGTCGGGGTCGCTGGACAGCTCGTCCGGCGCCCCGGTGCGCAGGATCCGACCTTCGTTGATGATATAGGCGCGATCGGTTATTTTCAATGTTTCCCGTACGTTATGATCAGTCACCAGCATTCCGATCCCGGCCGCCTTGAGGTGCCGGATGATCCCCTGGATGTCGAGCACCGCGATCGGGTCGATGCCCGCGAACGGCTCGTCGAGAAGGATATACCAGGGGTCGATCACCAGCGCGCGCGCGATCTCGACCCGCCGGCGCTCGCCGCCCGAGAGCGCGTAGCCCGGGCTCTTGCGCACCTTGGCGAGGCCGAACTCGGCGATGAGCTGCTCGACCCGCCGCTCCTGCTCGGCGTGGGCGAGGTCGAGGGTCTCGAAGATCGCGCGCAGGTTGTCCTCGACCGACATCCGGCGGAAGATCGACGGCTCCTGCGGCAGGTAGCTGATGCCGCGTTGGGCGCGCAGGTACATCGGCAGGTCGGTGATGTCCTCCTCGCCCAGGAACACCCGCCCGTCGTCGGGCGGGGTGAGCCCGACCACCATGTAGAAGACCGTGGTCTTGCCGGCGCCGTTGGGGCCGAGCAGCCCCACGATCTCGCCCGGCTCGACCGCGATCGAGACGTCGTCGACCACCGCCCGCCCGCGATAGACCTTGCGCAGGCCGCGGGTCGAGAGCACGCCCTTCTCCTCGGTCATCCGCCGCTCCCCGGCGGCGGCGCCTCGGGTCCGGCGCGCTCCGGGGTCCCGGCGGCGGCGCCCTCGGCCGCGCCGGCGAGCACGCGCGCCCGCCCGGCGTCGACCTCGTAGAGCACGCGCCGCCCCTCGACCGCGCCGCCGTCCCCCTTGGTCAGCTTCACCGGCGCGCCGGTGATCTCGATCGCGCGCGCCGCGAGGTCGTAGACCGCGCGCTCGCCGGTGGCGACGTTGCCGGCGGCGCGGTCCTCGAGGCGCACCGCGCCGCTGCAGGTCATCCGCTCGGCGCGGCCGTCGTCGTCGAGCTCGACCAGAAGCTCGCCGCAGGCCAGGGTGCGCTCGCCCTGCTCGCTCTCCACCGCGCCACTGTAGACGACGGTGCCGCGCGGGGTGCCGGCGGGCCGGCGGTAGACCATCGTCCGGGCCCTGACCTCGACCGGCTCGCCGGCGCCCTCCCCCGCTCCGCCGCCGGCGTCCTCGGCGGCGCCGGGGCGGCCGCTCCACACCGTCTTGACCCCGCCGCCGGCGGTCAGCACCTCGGCGCCGTCCTCGCGGTCGCCGCGCAGCTCGGCCGCGAGCAGCAGGCTCTTGCCGCGCCAGGCGCGGACGTCGCCGCGGAACAGCACCGATGGCGGCCGGTCGCGCCAGAACGCGGTCTCCGACTCGACCCGCACCGGCCCCTCGCCGGCGCCGAGCGGCGAGCCCTCGAGGCCGACCGCGGCGTCCTCGGCGAGCACCGTCCGCACCCCGCCCTCGGCGCGCAGCAGGCCGCTCTCCTCTTCCCAGACGACGCGCGGGGCGAGCAGCTCGCCGCGCGCCGAGACCACCCGCACCGGCTCGCCGGAGAGCTCCGCGGTCGCCGTGGCGCCGCGGTAGGTCATCCGCTCGCCGTGCGCCTCGAGATCGGCGGCGCGGTAGTCGACCCCGCCCACGGCGACTACCTGCTCGACGCCGCCGCCGGCGTCGAGGGCGGCGGTCAGGGGCCCCCGGGCGCCGAGCGTGCGCAGCGGCGGCGTGCCCGCCGGCGCGCCGCGCCGGGTCTCGGTGA
>CAZNIX010000252.1:0-7366 GCA_964573125.1 uncultured Thermoanaerobaculia bacterium | reverse complement strand
TTCCGGGTCGAGGTCGTGTTCACGCCGCCGGGCGGCGTCGAGCAGCCGGCCAACGCCATCCCGTTCACCGACCGCGCCGGCATGTTCTGGTTCTTCAACGAGAACAACATCGAGATGCTGGTCAAGCTGCAGAACGCCTGCATCCCGCAGTTCGACCGCTTCTGGGTCTTCTTCGCGGCGACCACCAACGTCGAGTTCCACGTCACGGTGACCGACACCGACGCGGTGCTGGCGAAGCGCTACGACAACCCCCAGGGCATGATCGCGCTGCCGGTGGCCGACACCGGGGCGTTCGCGACCTGTCCGTAGGGCGACGGCGATCGGGCTCGCGCGCGAGGGGAAGGGGCCGGGCTGAACCGCCTGAGCTACATCCTGCTGTAGCTCGGCCCCCCGCCGCCCTCGGGCGGCACCCAGTCGATGATCTGGTAGGGGTCCATGACGTCGCAGGTCTTGCAGTGGACGCAGTTGGAGAAGTTGATCTGGAGGCGGCGGCCGTGGGGGGCCTTGGGGTCGTCGACCATCTCGTAGACGGCGGCGGGGCAGAAGCGCTGGCAGGGGTTCGCGTACTCGACGGCGCAGCGGGTGACGCAGATCTCGGGATCGCGGACGAGCAGGTGCGCCGGCTGGTCCTCCTCGTGCGCGGTGCCGGAGTTGTAGACGTCGGAGAGGCGGTCGATCGTCAGCTCGCCGTCGTGCTCGACCGGCGGGCGCGGTGAGAGGCGCCGGCCGCGCTCGGTGTCGAGGCGGACCATGCGGGCGTGACCGGGCTCGGCGGGCAGGCGGTTCTTGAGCCCCCAGCCGCGGCCGCCGGTAAGCATCCCGAGGCCGCCCTGGAGGAGGCCGCCCGCGAGCCCCTTCTCGAACGCCTGGTGGAAGTTGCGGACCTTCCACAGCTCGTCCTTGATCGCGCTCGCCTCGACTTTGCGCTCGAACGCGGCGAGCCGCTCGGCCGGGATCGGCCCGGTCTCGCCGCCGCCGTCGCGCAGCGCCTCGAAGATCGTCTCGGCGGCGAGCATCCCGGAGCGCATCGCGAGGTGGATCCCCTTGAGCCGCTGGCTGTTGAGGTAGCCGCCGGAGTCGCCGACGATGAGATACCCGTCGCCCCAGCCGCGCGGGCGCGAGAACCACCCCCCCTCGGGGATCGCCTTGGCGCCGTAGAACGCCATCTTGCCCCCCTCGAGGAGCTTCCGGATCCGCGGGTGGGTCTTGAAGCGCTGGAACTCGTCGTGGGGGTCGAGCCGCGGGTCGCGGTAGTCGAGGCCGACGACCAGGCCGACGATCAGGAGGTCGCCGGCCATGCCGTAGAGGAAGCCGCCGCCGAAGGCGTCGCTCCCGAGCGGCCAGCCCATGGTGTGGATCACGGCGCCGGGCTCGACGCGCCCCGGCGGCAGCTCCCACACCTCCTTGATCCCGAGCGCGTAGACCTGCGGGTTGCCGCCGCGGTGGAGGTCGAGCGCGCGGTCGAGCTGCTTGACCAGGGTGCCGCGCGGCCCTTCGCCGAGCACGACCACGCGGCTGCGGACGTCGATCCCCGGCTCGTAGTTCGCCTTCTTGGCGCCGTCGTGGCCGATGCCGCGGTCGCCGGTACGCACGCCGGTCACCCGACCGTCCTCGAGCAGCACCTTGGCGGCCGGGAACTCGCAGAAGACGTCGACGCCCGCGGCCTCGACCTTGGGCGCCATCCACTTGAGGAGCTTGCCCAGCGAAGCGACGTAGTTGCCGTGGTTGGCGAGCGGCGGCGGGACGACCGGCAGCGGGAACGCGCGCTTCGCGGTGAGGAAGAGCACCTCCTCGTCGCCGACCTCGGCCTCCCACGGCGCCTCCCGCCAGTCGTCGGGGAAGAGCTCCCGGAACGCCGACGGATCGACCACCGCGCCCGAGAGCGCATGACTGCCGATCTCCTTGCCCTTCTCGAGGACGGCGATCGTCGCTTCGACCGGCGCACCGCCGCCCTCGCCGGCGCCGGCCCCTACGCCGTTGTGTCGCTCGATCAGCTTGGCGAGGTGATAGGCACCGGCCAGGCTCGCCGGTCCGGCGCCGACGAAGACGACGTCGAGATCGAGGGTCTCGCGCTCGGGTTCGGTCATCGGGAATCTGCTTCGTTCGCGCGCTGGCGCACCGGGTTCAAGTCGCTGGTACGGCGAGGGTTCCGGCCCGCCGCGGCGGCGCGGATGCTACCACGGGGCTCGCCCCCGTCGGCGCACCTCGCGGCCGTTGACCGGTGTCCTGCCGCGCCGCCACCCGCGGGCCGGCGCCCGGCGCGGAGCGTTCGGCCGACCCCGCTACGGCCGCAGGCCGGCTCACACGCTCCAGGCTGTCCGCGATCGGGTGGAGCGAAGATCCCGTCCTCGCTGTAACATGGAAGCGCCGATCAGCACCCTCGTGGAGAGGCCATGCCCGAGGAGCAACCCACGCGCAACGCCGCAGCCGGGCGGGATGCCGAGTGGCCGCGGGAGATCCCGGGACCGCCGGCCGACGTCCGCCGGCTCGACTTCGAGCGCCGGCCGATGGTCGACTGGCTGAGCCCGTCTCAGCTCGCCGCCACCGGGCTCAAGGCGGCGGTCTCGGCGACGTTCGGCGCCTACGCAGACCAGCGCGAGCTGCAGGCCGCGCTGGCGCCGATCAGCGCCGACCTCGACTACGACGGCGACTACGCGGCGGAGGCGTCGCCGGCGGGGGAACGCGCCGGCGAGGGCGACGACTTCTGGTTCGACTACGCCGCCGACCTCGGCGACGGCTTCGATCCCACCTACGCCGTCGCCTACCTGCTGTCTCGCCCCGAGCTGCGGGTCGCGGGCGCCGGCCGGCCGCTCGCGCGCGGCCGCTTCCTCGTCCTCGGCGGCGACCAGGTCTACCCGACGGCGAGCCACGACGAGTACGAGCACCGCTTCATCGGCCCCTACCGCGCCGCCTTCCCGTGGCGGACGGAGGACCAGCGACCGGCCGACCTGTTCCTGATCCCGGGCAACCACGACTGGTACGACGGGCTGACCAGCTTCACCCGCCTGTTCACGCAGGGGCGCTGGGTCGGCGGCTGGAAGACCCGGCAGAGGCGGAGCTACTTCGCGCTCCGGCTCCCGCGCGGCTGGTGGCTGTGGGGCACCGACGTCCAGCTCGGCACCGGCATCGACCTGCCCCAGGCGAACTACTTCCGCCGGATCGCCGAGCGCATGGAGCGGGAGGCGGAGGAGCGGGGCACCCCGGCGCGCCTGATCCTGTGCACCGCGCAGCCGACCTGGGTCTACTGCGACTCCGAGCCCCGCCGCGCCCTCGTCCCCGGTTGCCGGCTGAAGGTGGACCCCGGAGCGTTCCGCGCCCTCGCCTGGTTCGAGCGCGCGGTGATCGCGCCGCGCGGCATCCGTCTCGAGGTCACGCTCTCCGGCGACCTCCACCACTACCTCCGCTACGAGCGCGCCGAGGCCGACAGTGGCGAGGAACCGGCGGGCCCGGCGCAGCGGATCACGTCGGGCGGCGGCGGTGCCTACCTCTACCCGACCCACCACATGCCCGCCGAGCTGGCGCTGCCGGTCGACCCCTACGGCCGGCCCGAGCGGCGCGCGCGCTACCGCCGGCGGGGGGTCTTCCCGCCGGCCCGGGCGTCCCGCCGGCTCGGCCGCTGGAGCTGGCTCGCGCTGCCGGTCCGCAACTGGCGGTTCGCGCTGCTGCTCGCCGCGGTCTACCTGTTCTTCGGCTGGATGCTGCAGAGCGCGAGCACCGGCGGCGACCTCTTCGCCGGCTCGGCGCCGCCCGGCGCGGAGACCGCGCCCGCGCGGACGCTGACCGCGCTGCTCGAGGACCTCGGCTGGCAGGACCGCGCCGCGGCCCTGGACGCCTACTGGGACGTGCTGCGCCACAGCCCGGGGAGCGTGCTCTTCGCGCTGCTCGTCGTCTTCGGCCTGCGCGCGTTCCGGCTCCGGGGGGGCGCCACCCGCTGGGGGCTGGGTGGCGTGGTCCACGGCCTCGCCCACCTGCTGCTCGCCGGCGGTCTGGTCTGGCTCGCGGCGGCGGTCAACCGCGCCGCCTTCGACGGGCTCGGCCACACGCCGCGCGTCGCGCTCCTCGTCGTCGAGGTGTTCGTCGCCGGCTGGCTGCTCGGCGGCTGGCTCTTCGGCTTCTACCTGATGGTCACCAGCCGCGCCAGCGGGGCGCACATGGACGAGCTGTTCTCCTCCCAGGCGCTCGCCGGCTGGAAGAACTTCCTGCGCCTGCGCATCGACGCCGCGGGCGCCCTCCACGTCTACCCGATCGCGATCGAGCGCGTCCCGCGCGGCCGGGAGTGGCGCTACCGGGGCGGGGCGCCGCGCGCCGCCGGGCCGGCGGGCGAGGCGGCTTCCGCACCCGGGCCGTCCGCACCGGCGCCGTCCGCCCCAGCGCCGTCCGGCCCCGCGCCGCCCGCCCCCGGCCCCCCCTACGGCCCGGGCGACCCCTTCTTCGAGCCGCCGCGGGGTTGGCTCGATCCGTCCGGTCCCGAACCCGCGATCCGGCTCGCCGAGGAGCGGCCGATCGTGATCCCCCGAGGAGGCTCTGATGTCCGACCGGTATGACGTCGTCGTCATCGGCAGCGGCTTCGGCGGCGCCGTGATGGCCTGCCGCCTGGCCGAGCACGGCCTGCGCGTTCTCGTGCTTGAGCGCGGCCGGCGCTGGCGGGTCGAGGACTACCCGCGCGCCCCCGGCGACGCCTGGATCTTCGATCCCGACGAGCCGCAGCGCCAGAACGGCTGGCTCGACCTGCGCTTCTTCGACGACATGGTCGTCGCCCAGGGCGCGGCGGTCGGCGGCGGCTCGCTGATCTACGCCAACGTCTCGATCGAGGCGCCTCCGTTCGTCTTCGAGTCCGGCTGGCCGCCGGAGATCACCGCCGCGGAGCTGGCCCCGCACTACCGCCGGGTGGGGGAGATGCTCAACGTCCAGGAGCTGCCCGACGGCCAGCTCACCGAGCGCTTCAAGCTGATGCGCGAGGGGGCCGAGAAGCTCGGCCACGCCGATCGCTTCCGCAAGCTGCCGCTGGCGGTGACCTTCGACCCGGAGTACAGCCTCCAGCGTCCCGACCCCTTCGACCATCGCCACTCGAAGCGCTGGGTCAACGCCCAGGGGCAGGAGCAGGGGACCTGTATCCACCTCGGCGACTGCGACCTCGGCTGCCCGGTCAAGGCCAGGAACACGCTCGACCTCAACTACCTCCCCTGGGCCGAAAAGTACGGCGCCGAGGTGCGGCCGCTGCACCTGGTGCGCGCGCTCGAGCCCGAGGCCGGCGGCTACCGGGTGCGCTTCGACCGCCTCGCCGGCGGCGAACTCGCGCCCGGGAGCGTCTTCGCCGAGCACGTCGTCGTGGCCGCGGGCTCGCTGGGCTCGACCGAGCTGCTGCTGCGCTGCCGCGACCAGTACCGGACGCTGCCGCGGTTGAGCGCCTTCCTCGGCCGCAACTGGTCGTCGAACGGCGATTTCGTGACCCCGGCGTTCTACGACGACCGCGAGGTGCGCCCGACCGAGGGGCCGACGATCTCCTCGGCGATCGACTTCCTCGACGGCAGCGAGCCGGGCGGGCGCTTCTTCATCGAGGACGGCGGCTTCCCCGACCTGCTCGAGAACTACCTCGAGGAGAAGATCGCCGCCGGCGCCCGCCGCGGGCGCTTCCGGCCGGTCCTCCGCCGGCTGCGCCAGCGGCTCCTCGCCTCGCCCCCGCTCGGGCACGTCATGCCCTGGTTCGCGCAGGGGATCGACGCCGCCGACGGCCGGCTCTACCTCGGCCGCAAGTGGTACGCCCCGTGGCGGCGGACCTTGAAGCTCGACTGGGAGGTCGCGCGCTCGCGGGCGATGGTCGACGGCATCGTGCGCATGCACGAGCGGCTGGCCGAGGCGACCGGCGGCGACCCCTGGGTGCCGCCGACCTGGACGCTGCTCCACAACCTGGTCACCCCCCATCCGCTCGGCGGCTGCAACATGGCGGCGACCCCGGAGCGCGGGGTGGTCGACCACGCAGGCCGCGCGTTCGGCCATCCCAACCTGTGGGTGGTCGACGGCGCGGTCGTCCCCGAGGCGATCGGGCGCAACCCCTCGCGCACCATCGCCGCGCTCGCCGAGCGCAGCGCGGGGCTGTTCATCCGGGGCTGAACCGGTCAGCCGCCCGCGAGCCGGGCGTTGGGGCGTCGGCGCGCGCGGGAGCTGCCGGCCGTTCACCGGTCCGGTCCGCCCGCTCGGCGGCCCGCCGGTGGCGGCGCGGCGGGACGTGTGGTAGGCAGGCCGGGCCGGCGGTGGCGGCGCCGCCGCGGAAGCGCGGCGCCCGCCCGGCGGCCGAGGATCGCCTTGGACCATTCCCCCGAGACCCGGCCCGACGCCCGGCCGCTGATCACGCCGCGCCGCTGGCGCTGGATCTACGCCGCGGCCTGCCTGCTCTTCCTCCTGGTCTACTCGGGCGTCTTCCTCGGCTACGGCGAGCCGCCGCCGCTCGCTCTCGTGGCCGCGCTCGCCAACACGCTGCCGCCGGCGCTGCTCGGGATCGCGGTGGTCGCGGTCTGCCGCCGCCAGCCGTGGCCGCCCGCGCGCGCCCGCCGCTTCGTCCTCGTCCACCTCGGCCTGGCGGCGCTCTTCGCCGGCCTCTGCCCGCTCGGCAGCTATGTCCTGTTCGTGCTCGAGCGGAACCTGCGCGCCAGGGACACGGCGTCGATGCCTTATACGGCGTGGATCGCGGTCTGGCAGGGGTTCATCGCGCTGCTGGTGTTCGGGGCGCTGGTCTCGACCGTCTACGCGGCGCGCACGTTCGAGCGGCTGCGGCGCGAGGAGCGGCGGGCCGCCGAGGCGCGGGCGCTCCAGGCGCGCGCCGAGCTGCGCGCGCTGCGCGCCCAGCTCAACCCGCACTTCCTGTTCAACGCGCTGCACACGCTGCTCGCGCTCGTCCGCCGCGAGCCGGCGGCCGCCGAGCGCGCGATCGAGCAGCTCGGCGAGCTCCTGCACTACGTGCTCGCGAGCCCCGCGCCCGGCGAGGGCGGTGCCGGCGAGGGTGGGGCCGGCGGGGACGGCGAGGAGGTGCGCCTGGCCCGCGAGTGGGAGTTCGTCCGCAACTACCTGGCGCTCGAGGAGCTGCGCCTGGCCGAGCGGCTGCGGCTCGAGATCGCGGTCGATCCCGAGGCGCTCGACGCGCTGGTGCCGGCGTTCTGCCTCCAGCCGCTGGTCGAGAACGCGATCCGCCACGCGGTCGCGCCGCGGGCGGGCGGCGGCCGGGTGCGGATCGAGATCGGGCGCGCCGGCGACGAGGTGCGCCTGGCGGTCGACGACGACGGTCCCGGCGCCGATCCCGGGGCCGCCGAGGCCGGCAACGGCCGCGGTCTCGCGCTCGTGCGCCGGCGGCTGGCCGCGCTCCACGGCGAGC